>NZ_JAQFIL010000003.1 GCF_029504655.1 Catalinimonas alkaloidigena | reverse complement strand
ATGCCATCAACGCTGTCAGAAGCAGAGTAAATATGCCTGATCTCCCTCTGGGATTAAGTCAAGAAGAAATGAGAGAAAGAATTAGGCATGAACGTAGGGTAGAATTGGCATTTGAGGGACTACGCTACTATGACTTGAAACGTTGGAGAATTGCCGATGAGGTGCTGAATGGGGTGGAAGATGGGGTGCTCTTCTATACCTTTGAAGAAAGATTTTATCAATGGCCCCTACCTCAAGCCGAAATAGATAAAAGTCAGGGAGAATTAGACCAGAACCCTGATTATCAGTAAGTAAAACTGTATTTAGGGCTTCGCTACCAATATCATCTAGGTAGTGAAGCCTTTCAAATTTCTCAATTCTCAAAATATCATTTCTAATTAAATTCCTAACATTCCTTTAATCTCCAATGTATTTTTCCAGATCATTTTCTTATACATACCTATTTCTTATCTACAGCTTACTGGCCTGTCAACCCACTCCCGAAAACCAAATCTCCAAGGCTTCAACAGGTCTTTCGCCTCTCAGACTATGGTATGATGAACCTGCTGAGGACTGGATGCTGGAGGCACTACCAATTGGTAATGGTTATATGGGTGCCATGTTTTTTGGTGATCCTGATGAAGAACGCATACAGTTTACCGAGGAATCGCTTTGGGCAGGAGGACCCGGCTCTCATAAGGACTACCACTTTGGCATCCGTGAAGGAGCAGCACAGTATCTTCCTGAAGTGAGAGCTTTGTTAAAAGAGGGTAAAATGGAGGAAGCCCATCAGTTAGCTAATCAGGAGATGACCGGAGAAATTCATAAAAAAGAAGATTCTGAGCAAGCTTTTGGTGATTTTGGCTCACAGCAAACTATGGGTGATCTTTTCATCAGAGTTGATAATGAAGGTGAGGTGAAAAACTACTTTCGTGAACTTGATTTAAATAAAGGAGTAGGAAAAGTCAGTTTCCAGGCTGGAGACGTACAACATGAGCGTGTCTTCTTTGGTAACTATCCTAAAAGAGTCATGGTTTATCATTTCTCTAATACGCATGCTGAAGGTCAAACGTATCACATTCGTTATGAAACGCCTCACCATAAAATCAACGACAAATTTGTTGAGCATACCTATTCATTTGAAGGGGAGGTCAAAGACAACGGGATGCGCTTTGCCACAAGTTATCATGTCATAAGTCCTGAAGGAGAAGTAAAATTTAGTGCTGGAGAAATTATTGTCAACAAAGCTAAATCCCTGACCATTATCCATACAGCAGCCACTGATTACCTTCCTGATTTTCCCACTTATAAAGGAAATAACTATCAGATTCAGAATGCTAACGTTCTTGAAACCGTTGAAGGTTTAGATTTTGAGGCACTATCAAGAGAACATTTGTCTGATTATCAGCCCCTGTTCCATTCGGTTAAGCTAAAGCTGGGTGACATATCTTATGATAGCCTTCCTACAGATGAAAGACAAATCGCTTATGCTGAAGGGAATGATGATACCGGATTAGAGGTTCTATATTTCCAGTACGGAAGATATCTCATGATTTCAGGATCACGCCCGGGCACTATGCCCCTCAATCTTCAGGGTAAGTGGAACAACAGCACTAATCCTCCCTGGGCCAATGATTACCATTTTGATATCAATGAGCAAATGCTGTACTGGCCAGCGGAAGTCACCAATTTATCTGAATGTCATAAACCCCTGCTTGATTATATAGAGACACTAGTGGAACCAGGTCAACTGGCTGCTAAAGAACATTTTGGGACCAGAGGCTGGGTTGTTAATACCATGAACAATCCTTTTGGATTTACTGCACCCGGCTGGGATTTTCCCTGGGGTTTTTATCCTGGTGGTGCGGCATGGCTCTGTCAGCATTTGTGGGAACACTATGCATTTACACAGGATACCACTTATCTGCAAGAGCAGGCATTTCCCATTATGAAAGAAGCAGCACTGTTCTGGATAGATTATCTGACAGAAGATGAAGATGGATATCTGGTTTCAAGTCCATCCTATTCTCCTGAGCATGGAGGCATCTCTACCGGAGCTTCTATGGATCATCAAATGGCCTGGGATCTTCTGAATAACTGTGTGCTCGCCTGTGAAGTTTTAGGTATTGAAAGCGATTTTAAGAATCAAGTAGAAGTTATACGTGATCAAATTCTATCTCCGCAGATAGGACACTGGGGGCAATTGCAGGAATGGAAAGAGGATATAGATGATCCCCAAAATCATCATAGGCATGTATCTCACCTGTTTGCTCTCCATCCGGGAAAACAAATTACAGTAAAAGAAACTCCTGGTTTGGCTGAAGCAGCAAAAATAAGCCTCAATGCTCGTGGCGATGAAGGAACAGGTTGGTCACTAGCTTGGAAAGTATCTTTTTGGGCTAGACTTAAGGATGGGGACAGAGCTTACAAACTCCTGAAGAAAGTACTTACCCCGGTTACTGATAAAGGCTACAATATGAGCGACGGTGGTGGTTCTTACAGAAATCTGTTATGTGCTCACCCTCCTTTTCAGCTTGATGGCAATATGGGCAGCACCGCAGGTATAGCTGAAATGTTGATCCAATCACATACCAATGAGATTGAACTTTTACCAGCTTTACCTTCAGCATGGAAAGAGGGCAGCGTTTCAGGACTTAAAGCCAGAGGGGATTTTGAAATACGGATGGAATGGAAAAACCAACAATTGGTCAATGGCAAGCTTATATCTAATAAAGGTGGTAAATGTAATCTCAGATACAAGGGGCAAGAAATAGAGATTGACACTGAAAAGAATAAAATTTATCTATTTGAAGAAATTTTTAATTTGTAAATTTTAAGTTAAGTAAAAATTTCTTGTAAACGTTTAAATGCAAATAATAAGTCTTATTAAAAGTAGACTATACCGAAGGCATAGAACTTATACAATGCTTACGATTAGCCATTAAATGCATCACTAAGCTGATTTTGCTACGAAAAGTTGGTAAATACTGAATTTTAATTACCCATACTCATCACTTCCCTGAGATCAGTACTAGTTCAGCGTAGATCGGGAAATGGTCAGGACTTAATTTTCCAAATCGTTCTAAATGCTTTAGCTCAAAGCCTAAGAAGAGCAGCTGCATTGTGGCAACTCCGTTGTGGCAACTCCATTTTTTTCTTACCTGGTAAGCTTACGCAAGAACTGCGTAATGAAAAGTACGCTACACTTGCGATATTTACAGTATCCCCAAAAAGGGATGTCATGCATAAGTTTTGTTTAACATGATTAAGCCCGGGAATATATGCGGAACATACCCTCCTGGGCTTTTTTTTATAATCTTCTTTCTCTTTTAAAACTTGGTTGACTTTAGCATTTCTTCTCCACCCGACTACTAAGAGCCAACCATGATAGCTACGAAAGCTATCCATACAGGATTTAGATATTCTGAGACTGGCCTATTACATTGTTTATCATAAATTTGCTTCGCTTCAATAAAAAATTCTTTTTCTTCAAGTGTAAATTATCTCATTATAGAACCACAGGAAAGTATCAAAAAAAAGAAAGCAGCCCTCAGAAAGAGCTGCCTTCTGTGACTTACCTTAGACTGGTAATAGTAGCAAGTCACGTTATGATTTCCGAGACTAAATATATGAAATATAAATGACTGAAGGAGAATTATTTAACATAAGAATAATTATAACACTTTAAAGATTTTACATCTATCTGCTATACATTACACCGTAATATTGTCACGCATTTGCAGCGGCATTTTATCGCACCAATAGCGTACTTGGTATTTCAAAACTGACGATAAATAAATAAAAGCCCGGCATCCCATCGCATAAAGAGCCGGGCTTTTGCTTTTGATAACAGTATGGTAACCCTGCCTTAACTTTTCCTCTAATCTTTCTTTGTAGTATTGCAGTGTTGTATAACCTTTATCAACAGCTCAAAGACCAAGAAGAGCAGCTGCATTGTGGCAACTCCGTTGTGGCTACCTTACTTTTTTCTTACCAGGTAAGTTTACCCAAGAACTGCGTAATGAAAAGTCCGCTATACTTGCGATATTTACAGTATTATTCAATCTCGTAAGTTATACCATGATGAGCCTGGGGCCTGATTCTCTCCAGGCTTTTCTTTTACCCTATTATGGAAAAGAAAGAATGACCTTTGGAAATATGGGTATAAATAGCTTTTCTGGAAGTATGGGCATGAAGTGATTTGTTATACTCTTTTTGCTTTTCTTGCCTCAGCGCTCTTTTTACTTTGTAAGTATTGATTCTATCAATTGTCACAAGTAAGAGAATAGGGGTAAAACCCGCAATCCATATTATATTAATGACATTGATAAGTTCCATTCAAAGGCTAGCATTGGAGTGAGTAGTGTTACACCTTCAAATAAACAAAATACAACTTAAAATTTGAATAGTTAAATAAAATCATTTTAATAATATGGGCCCGTCTACATAAAGACTGGCAGGATGGCGATACTTCCCCACAAAGAAACTTTAGCAAAGCTGGAGATTACTCTGTAACGATAGAAAACCACTGCTTTACTACCCAATATCACCTGACTCTTCGTAGTGAGAACTGCGACTGTGAACTCCTTCCCGCCAATGTCTTTACCCCAAATGCTGATGGTTACAATGATGTATTTATTATGCCAAACCACCATCGTATTCAAAACATGCGCTTACAAATCTATAAGCGCTGGGGAAAACTACTGTATAGCGGACAGGATGCAGAAGCTCAATGGGATGGCCGTATTGCACACAAAGATCTGGCTCCATCTGGTACTTACTATTGGACACTAAGCTACTTATGTCAACAAGGAGAACAACTCATTCCTCAAAAAAGCAGTAGTTGGGTTAGCTTAGTCAATGAAGCACAATAACAGTAGTAATTTAGATTAAGGTACAATCAGATCTACTGATTTTTGTAATACCACTTCATCCTGATCAATATATTCAACTAAATACTGGTATGTGCCTTCAGCATCTTCAGGCATATATATTTTATGCTCATACGTCCAAGGATTTATTTCTTCGCTAAGAAGTGTATTAGAAATCGGAAGATCATCTATATAAGTACGGATATATTGTTTTTCTCCATATTCGTAGTGCAAAGTACCCTCAATTACCAGCGTATCACTTGCCTGAACTTGATAAGTGTCAGCTTCCTGTTCATTAATTAAAATTCTAATACTTGGAATTGTTGGAGACTCAGCGTCTTCACTGCATGATGAAAGAATGCACATAAGTACTAGAAAGCAAATCAAAGCGTAATCTTTCATAATTCTAAATTAGAATCTCAATTAAGCTTATTCAGACTTTATACATTTTCTTATTATAAGCTATTTCTAGTAGAGTAAGAAAATTAGGTAAATAGGTGCTAAATTTTGACCTATAATATTGATGAAAGTAACAAACTTATGCTTACTGAAACTTCGCAAAGTGATGATAAAGTAGTTTTTAAGCACAACAACAAATGATGTGTAATTCTACTCCTCATATATTTTCTTCTTCACACTTAGTTATCAAGTTTTTAACCCAATGAAAGTATTCAGCAGGAAACGGGTATGTTTGTCTTGTCCTTCCTAAAAAGGTCCCTTTCTCGCACACCCTACCCTGCCCTTTTGCCCCTTTTTCTAAAAGTGCTCTTACGCTCTTCAATGCCAATTTTTGCTCTTACCCCCTCTGTGCAATAACTCGGTTGGTAAATCAAAGTATGACAAGCTGGTTATAGAGCAGGCTTTTCGTACTTTTCAGATATCTTCTTTGTAACTTGCCAGGGTTAATGAAGAAGTAAACTTTAAGATCTCATTTTTATATGCTTATTGGATATGCTAGAGTCTCTACCGTTGACCAGAACCTCAACCTACAAAAAGATGCTTTACAAAAAGCGGGATGCGAACGCATCTTTGAAGATACTATTTCCGGTGCCAGAGCCGAGCGGCCAGGTCTTGACAAACTTCGGGAGCAGCTCAGAGCTGGAGATACTTTGGTGGTTTGGAGACTGGATCGTTTAGGTAGGACCTTGAGGAATTTGATTGAGTGGGTCACCTGGTTAGAGAGTGAAGGTGTTTCTTTTAAGAGTCTACAGGAATCTATTGATACTACAACCTCAGGAGGAAAGCTTATCTTCCACATGTTCGGAGCTCTTGCAGAATTTGAACGTAACTTGATCAGGGAAAGGACTCAAGCTGGCTTATTGTCTGCAAGAGCTCGGGGTAGAATGGGTGGGCGCCCTCCTGCCTTGGATAAAAAAAAGCAGAAGCTACTCATCAAACTCTACCATGATAAAGATCATAGCATTGCAGAAATTCTGGAGATGTTCCATATCTCTAAATCTACGCTTTACAAGATCGTGCGTGAGAATCCTCCTCCAAAGAAAACTTCATGATCACTGCCAACGGTTGCGCAGCGGACGGCGAAGGCTTTAGCCGAAGCATGCACGCTGAGCTGTTGGTGGCTGGCTTTACTTTAACATTAATATTCCTGGTAAAACAAAAAGTATTGAAATCAATATTGCAATGGCTCCGGCTATAGGTGACCGTGTCTCATTTATGAATAAGTATTTATTGGGATAAAATTCATGATGCAGAAATGAATACTCTTCTCCAACACTGAATATCCCACAATCACTTTCTACCTCTTGGAATATAATTTTTCCCACTTCTAATAATTCAAATTTTACTATTCCAGAATCTTCACAATTTGTAGCTATAACTTTTGCATTCAAAGTTGTTCCATACTGACTTATTACCTGCCAAGAGACATATTCGTATCCGTATTGGATTGTTCTAATGCAGAAAATCAATCCAATCAAAATTAATATGTATCCTATCAATTTTTTACTTTTCATTTTCTTATGCTAGCCACCAACGTTATGGGCAGGCCCTGGTCGCAGCGAAGCGAGGTCGGGCTTGCATTTTGTTGGTGGTGGTCATTTTTTACTCAAACATTTTCTAACGGTCTGGACGAATGATGCACCATTAGTACTTCTATCCTCTCTTCTCCTCTGATCTCATAGATGATTCTGTAATTGCCCTCTATCAATTCCCTGACATTTTCATCATTCTTTTCAGGCACTATCCTACCAATCTTAGGCATTTTCTTCAAGATATTTACTTTGTTGAAGAGTTTGGAGACAATAGAGGAAGCGTATTTTTCCGAATATCTGCTACTGTATTCTGCTATACTAGTCAAATCATCTATGGCTCGTTCTGCCCATATTACTTTAACCATTTTTCCAATTTCTTTTTAGCTTCTTCCTCTGTGTAGAATTGTCCTGCCTGTATTTGCTGTTGGCCTTCTTCTATTTTCTGTAAAATCATCAATCTTTCCATTAATTCATCTACAGAAAATTCTTCCGGCATATCTTGAATGGTTTCTAATAATTGTGTCTTCTTCATGAGTCTTATATTTTTCTATCACAATATACGAAATACCACATTCCTTGTCTGAGTTTTTTTGATCACCACCAACGCCGAGCATAGCCGCTGGCAAGGCCATCGGCCAAAGCTTAGCGGCTATGCCTTTGTTAGGTCTTGTTCTTAATTTTTCAAAAACCGATCATTTTGAGTTTCATGACCCTCATATCTTATAAAATCAGGTACTTCAAACTGACTATAGTTTATTTTTCCATCAAACTCATTTGAGTAATAGATGCTTTTGTTAGTGGCAAATTTCACTCTCAGTTTAGTGGCATAACTACCACTGTATTTATATATCATTGAAATTAGATATTCATCAGGTAACAACGACTTTTGAGAATAACTATTCCCACAAATTGCTCTGTAGTCAATATATTCGATGGGTTTCCAGTTACCAAGACTGTCGATAGCCTCCTGAATCATATAAATCCATCCCTCTTTTGTTTCAATCTCCACTATAGAATCTGTGAGATTGATTACTTGCAGCGGATATGCCTCATACTTATCACTTGTTTGCTTATAATATTTACTTAGGAAACTAATTTCAGATTCATAAATTTCCCTAATACTACCATCATACACATTGAGCCTGACTTCAGAATTATCAATATATTCTGGCATAGCAACAATCTGAGAGGTATCTACTTTTACCTGAAGAGACTGGCCTAACTCAAAATCTTTTGTGGGATCAGTAATTGGAGGTGGTGGAGGTGGTTGCTCACTCGGTGGAATTTCAAATTCTGATTCTTCAATTTCCATATACCCCTCTTCTGATTTTTTTATACTTTCTCTAAGCAAAATATATTTATGAAGATGCAGGTTATAGAGATCATCTAACTTGCTTAGATCAAAAATTTTGTTGTCAGTTGAAAAACCTATCAACTCAAAACCTCCTTCAAGCATTTGGTGAGAACTTATTACACCATTTGCTTTTATAGTATCCATTACAAAGGGAAATCTATCCTGACCAGAGGCTGTAGTTGTTATAAAAAACAGTATGTATTTTAATACCTTCATTAAATAAGACCTAACGGCCGGTGCGAGTAGCTGGCCCGTCTTGTTGGCGTTTATTTTTCAAACTATCAATTTTCGTGCTTGGAGCAATTAGCTTCCGAATGCTTTTCAGACAGGGCTAGCTACTGCAATTTGTTGAACTAAACCTACGGTAGCCTTTAGCAGCAGGGTTTTTCATGATATTCTTATCTTGATGAAGGTAATTTAAACCATTTATATCATGAAAAAAAACACATCGCGCCAAGGGTGAAACCCTTGTAGAAAGCCGCAATGGAATTGAACATGCCGTGAGGTTCCTGATTTTCTCCCATTCTATCAGAAACTAGAAAGAAGTCTCTCAGTTGCTGGCTACAGCCAGAGTACATTGACAAATTACTCGCGTTGTCTGGCCCAGATGGCCCAGTATTACAACACTAATCCAGTTCTGCTGGATGAAGAACAAGTGTTAGACTATTTGCATTACCTTAAACAGCAGAAGAAAACACCATCTGAGAGTTTTTTTAAGCATACCGTCTATGGCCTGAGGTATGTTTACCGGATGGAAGGTCTCAAAGAAAAGCGTGTTGTACTTCCTTCCATTGAACAACCTAAAGATTTACCGGTCATCCTGAGTAAGGAGGAGATGCGAAGGTTGCTACTGGCACCCAACCTGATGCGCCACCGGCTCATCATCGGTATGCTTTACAGTTGTGGGCTACGCTGCTTTGAGCTTTGTGGACTCCATATCAAAGATGTAGACTTTGATCGGCTGGCAGTACATGTCAGACGTGGGAAAGGGCGCAAGGATCGCTACCTGCCTTTGAGTAAGCACCTGGCCAGAGGACTGCAGATTTATCTCAAAAATGAGAATCCTCATCAGTGGCTCTTCAACGGTAAAGAAGAAGACGGTCAGAAAATGCCCCTTTCCCAGAAAGGAATATGGTGGGTAGTAAGCCATGCCCGTAAAAAAGCTGGATTGGCAAAAGAAGTCACCACCCATATGCTTCGGCATACTTATGCCACACACCTACTTGAAGACGGATTAGACATCCTGAGCATCAAAGAACTACTGGGACATGCACACATAGAGACGACATTGATATACCTGCACGTCTCTCAAATGGGAAGGCGAAAGCCATTCAGTCCTATGGATACGCTTTATCCGGATAAGTAGTGCGTCCCAGGCATGAAGTAGCCGATGTGCTGAACAGGAACAGGCATCGGCTCGGTAGCTACTGTAGTAACAGTTGGCAGGTAAGGACACACTGCATGCCCTAAGAAAATGTAGGACTGCTGATCTTGGAGGACATATAGATCAGTGCGATAGCTGTGGCAATCTGTCTATCAGCTACAACAGTTGCAGAAACAGGCATTGCCCTAAATGCCAGGGGGAACAGAGAGAAGCATGGATACAGGCTAGAGAATCCGAGCTTCTGCCTGTGCCTTACTTCCATCTGGTCTTTACCCTGCCTGAACAGGTCAATCCTCTGTGTCTGTATGCTCCTGCCAAGGTATATGCTTTGCTGTTCAGTACAGCCTGGTCAGTGATGCAAAGCTTTGCCAAAGATGCCAAGCACCTGGGGGCCAAGCCAGCTATGATTGCTGTACTCCACACCTGGGGCCAGAACCTCTCTCTTCACCCGCACTTACATTGCATCGTTCCTGGAGGTGGCGTGACCAAGCAAGGTAAATGGAAACCTGCTCGGAATAAAGGTAAGTTCCTTTTCCCAGTGAAGGCTATGAGCAAGGTCTTCCGGGCCAGGTTCGTGGCTGGCTTGAGAAGAGAGTTTCCAAAGCAGGAAAAGACCTTCTTTGCCAATTTATTTAAAAAAGAGTGGGTGGTGTATGCTAAGCGCCCTTTCCAACATCCTAAAGCCGTGGTAGAATATCTGGGGCGCTACACTCATAAGATCGCCATTAGCAATCATAGACTTATCGGCCTGGATAACGGCCAGGTTACTTTCAGCTATAAGGACTACCGGAAAGGAGCGCAGAAAATGCAGATGAGCCTTACTGACAAAGAGTTCATCAGAAGGTTCAGCCAGCATATCCTGCCCAGAGGCTTTGTGAGAATCAGGCACTACGGCTTCCTATCCAGTAGTTGGAAACCTGAAAAGCTATCTAGTCTCCAGCAGATGCTTGGTCTAAGCGTTGCTCCTGATGATCAGAAGGAATTGGTATCTCACCGTAAGTGCTGTGCCTGTGGCAACGGTACACTGCAAACGGTGAGCATGTTCTATGGCAGAGCGCCTCCAAAAATATGGCTGGAACGGATCGCAAACCAGAAGAGCAGTCAGTAAAAAAACTCCATTCTAGGGCGTAATGGGAGAGCTATGCCCTATCCGGTATAAAGTGCTGCTTTTTCCTGACTTTGGATAGTCGATTTTCTAGTTTGGCCGATAGAGATGGCGCTCCACTAACTCGGAAACAAAAAAGGAGGTTTACTACCTTCTCAATACACTCCTCGCAAACCCTACCTAATCCCCATAATAACATCCTCGAGCAGGTTCAGTCAACATAGGATTCATGTTGGGCCGTTCCGGCCACACGAATCCTTAATTGTTGGCAGAGGTATACAATCTTAATTTAATTTTCATCATAAGCATCTCCTAGTTTTTCAAATCCCTCCTCTAACCAATACCAGTACTGTCCCTTATTTTGATAAAGCAATCTTAACAAATCAGAAAAGCTCTTTGCTATTATTGGCGAATTTCCAACTAATCCATGTGTTTCATGAAAACTATCATAACATTGGCCCCTTTTTCCTTCTGATAAGTCAATGCTTATATATTGACCTAAATTATCTTCTTTTCCGATTAAGAACCAGTTGTTGCTTATATCATCTATATCGCTCCTTTCATCTACTGAAAAAAAGACTTCATTTATAGGAATGAATTCTTCTCTTCCAATTATTTCAATTGAGTAAAACTCGTTTCCAAATAACAAAATACCATCAGTCAAATCATAAAATTGCTTAAGATCATCAGGAATCTGATTGGGTGTTCGAATACCAAAATTTGGTTGCCTCACAAAGCAATCTGAGTCTTTCATGATTGACTTTATCAGCTTTTCTATCTCCATTTCAAGAACTAAGTTTTTCTATTTTCTATCTCTGCCAACGATCAGATAAGCTCATGTGAGCATACCCTTTTTAATTTATTTAAAGTTAATTTACTTCACTGACATTTGCTGAAAGCTCCGTTTGCTCATTGAGCTTATCGTCTGTTATCCTCTTTTGTTCTCCTGTTTTCACCATTATAAGTGTTATGATCGATCCAATCGGAATTCCAAAAGTTACTAGAGTCTCTTCGATTCCAGTTGCACTAAAACCAATTCCCAATAATATCTGAAATGAAATATCGAGGCTAAAATGCCCAAGGGCTGTCAACGTTATTGTTGGGACGTTAAATACTAATACTCCAATTATTCGTAACCATTTCCTTTTCAATTTGCTTTTCCGGATACGCCTAATCGCCATTATATTTAAAGTAGCAACGCCAAGAGCAATTAATCCAGCTAGATATAGCAAAAGATAAGAAGGAATTTCTTCCTTGTAATTCAATAAGTTGATGTACTGAATTTTGTTGTTCTGCTCGTTAATAGTGGCCTCAATAATGCCGAAATGTGTATCATTTTTAATTTGAATCTTAACCTTTAAAGGTTCGATTACAGATTCTTCATCGTCAGCTGTTGAAAACGAGAACTTTTTATCTGACTTAGAAAAAGACAGGTCAAAATCAGTTCCGAAATTTTCAGTTATTGCTGTCTGAATATTCGGAATTCCTCTTTTAAGTTGGTTGACTTGAGCCGTATCGGATAAGTCAATATCAAAATAGGAGATAGCTTCGTCAAAATCTCCATTCGCAATTGCATTTACTTGACTTACTGCATTGTCGTATCCTTCAGAAGAGGAGTTCAAAAACGAGCATCCCGTTGTAAAGATTAGTAGTATTAAAAAAGGTAGAATTCTGTTCATATTCAGTTCAGTAATTGAGGATAACGACCGATGCACCATCCGGGCCGATTTGTTTGCGTTTTCTGTTCGAATATCAAAAATGGTGCTTGGAGCAATAAACTCCCAGGTGCGTTTCAAATAGGGCTGACCGATGCATAATGTGTGTGCCTTGAATGGTAAATATAGTTCTTTAAAAGGATGTCCCAAAGGGTGAAAGTTCTGGTGTAATGTTCACCAGGAAATAGTCCCGTAGGCGGGGGAGTCGTTACCCCAAGCTAAGCAAGCGGCAAGGTTGTCAGAGGTGACTCTGGAACTGAAGTAATCGGACCGCCGAGCGGCCAGACTGCGGTGTCTGTACTGACGAACAGAAACTACATACCGAGGCTATGAGGTCGGATGAGGTAGCACATGATACCGAAGTCCAACTCCTCGAAAGAGGCCAGCACCGAAATAGTAGATGTAGCAGGAATAGGCACAAGCCGACGCGGCGCGGGGTATTTACCTTACCGAGGGAGGTCTCAGATATTAACAGATATCTGAGAAGTCACAGCGTCGGCTGCCGACAGAGGTCATAGTAGCTGGAGGAACGAGCAGGGATTGCGAATACCATACCCCTGAGGTCTCACAGAACAGCGAAGGACCGAACATTGAATTGCGTCCAAATTCGGGTCAGAATGTCGTCTTAAGACGAGATAGCTTTCCCTTAAGCGGACAAGGACAGAACAAAAGATGATAGAAAAAGTACTACAACCGAAAAACCTGTACAGAGCCTACCGCAAAGTGGTAGGTAATAAAGGGGCACCAGGAGTAGATGACATGAAGGTAGATCAGCTACGCTCATACCTGGATTACCACCGTGTATCCACGGTGACATCTATCCTGAACAGGACGTATGTACCGCAAGCTATCAGAGGGGCGGCAGCCGCGCTGTAGAGATACCCAAAGGGAATGGCAAAACCAGATTGCTGGGAGTGCCCACAGTAGTTGACAGATGGCTTCAGCAGGCGGTAAGTCAACAATTAGCAATCAAATTCGAACTAGATTTTGAAGAAGAAAGCTATGGCTTCCGCCCTAACAAGAACCTTCATCAGACAGTCCAGAAATCCTTGATACACATCAATGATGGATATCAGGATATTGTGGATATAGACCTGAAGAGTTTCTTCGATGAAGTCCAGCATTATAAGCTACTGCAACTCATCTACAACAAAGTTAAATGCCCTACTACCTTATGGCTAATCCGCAAGTGGCTACGGGCTCCTATTTTAATCAATGGGAAGCTTCATAAGCGCAGAAAAGGAATGCCACAAGGAAGTCCCCTAAGCCCCCTTTTATCTAACATACTGTTAGACCAACTGGATAAACATCTGAAATCTAAAGGATACCGGTTCATCAGGTATGCCGATGATTTTAGTATTTACGCTAAGACAAAAGAGGAGGCAAGGAAGATAGGAAACGAAACATATCTCTTTCTAAGAGATAAGCTGGATTTACCTATTAACCCAGAAAAAAGCCACCGTGGCGCGGCGGTATACGTAGACCTTCGGACTTTGAATTACTAGGTCATGGGTTTGTACCAACTTACCGTAAAGGAGAAAAAGGTAGATATCAACTGGTTGCCAAGAAGAGCAGTTGGGCAAGTCTAAAGCGCAAACTAAAGGCAATGACCAAGAAAACACTGCCTTATAGTTTTGAGGAAAGAATAGCCAAAATAAATGAAGTGTACAGGGGTTGGGTAAACAACTACCGACTGGCAAGTATTTTTACCAAGCTCAAATCACTGGATGAATGGCTAAGAAACCGCCTCAGGTATTGCATATGGCATGATTGGAAAAAGCCGGAAAGAAAGCGTAAAAACCTCATTAGATTAGGCGTAAAACAAGGGCAGGCTTATGCCTGGAGCAGAACCAATATGGGAGGATGGGCAGTGGCCCAAAGCCCTATACTTGGAACTACAATTACTGTTGCACGCCTAAGAAAAAGAGGTTATGAACAGATGGCAAGCTATTACCAGAAACTCAGTCCTGAAATTCAATGAACCGCCCGGTACGAGGACCGTATGCCGGGTGGTGTGAGTGTCTCGTCCTGAATAAAGTTTACACTTTTTGTGTGATAATCCTTCAATAGGTTTACAAACATAATTAAATCCTGAATATAGTTTACATTTACTTTGCAGCCTAAAGCGGAAGCAGGCGCTGCCGCGTGGCGTCCACTGAGGAGCAACCTGCCAGGAATAAGACTGTCAGAGAAGCATATAGGCCCGTTAACAGTTCTGTTAGCGGGCTTTTTCTTTCTATATGCATTTCTGCTTATGCCTTAAAAAAACCTTCTATAATATCTCCATATCCTTTTCGTATTTAGGGTGATAATAACTTTTCCAGTGCTTCTTTAACTCACCTTTTCGCGAGTGTGCTTCTGAAGGGGTAAGCATATCAATGCTGCTGTGGGGTCTTTCTTGATTATAGATACCCACAGCCACAGCAACTGCCTTGCTGGCAGCATCTAAGCTCAGATATATCTCCTCAAGTAACTCTTCTTTCAATATTCCATTTACTCTTTCGGCTAAAGCATTCTCTCGTGGATCTCCACTTTGAGTCATACTGATACTGACTTTATGCTTAGTGAGTAAAGCAACATATTCCAGACAGCAGTATTGTGTGCCTCTATCAGAATGATGGATAAGAATTTGACCTTTGGCACTGGCAATAGCCATTTCCAGTGCCTGAATGCACCCATCTGCTGATAAAGTTGCTGATAGGCAAAAACCAATAATCTTGTGGCTATAGGCATCAGTAATCAGGCTCAGGTAAGCAAACCCCATGCTCAGGGAGATGTAAGTAAGATCACTGACACAAACCTGATTGGGTGAAGTTGGGATGAAATCAACAATAAGATTATCATACTTTTGCATCCAATGGTTAGAAAAGGTAGTAATAGGCTTTTTAGGCCTCCTCCTTCGGACTAATAACGCTTTCTCTCTTAGCAGATCAAAGAGCCTGTCACGCCCCAGTTGAATATGATGCTCTTGCATAAAATGTTGCATCATAACAAGCAATTTGCGAGTACCCAAACGCTTTTGTTTTGATCGTATCAGAATCACCTGCTGCAAGAGTAGATCCACCTGCAAAGCTTCTTTCTCCTGGTGTTGCTGATACTGGTAATAAGCTTGCCGACTGTAACCAAGCAATGAGCAAAGTGTATGAATGCTGCGGCTTTCCACTTGCCCTATATTGATGATTGCCTGGTGCCAAACTTTTTTCTCAAATCCAGTCCGGTATGCTCTTCTGATAGGCGCAAGATCTCTTCCAGGAGCTTATTATGAAGCTCTGCTTTACGCAAAGCCGTTTGTAATTGTCTCACATCTTCGGGAAGTTGAGGAATCTGAGCCTGGAGTTGCCTTTCCTGCTTTAATTGCTGTTGCCGCTTCATCCTGTCTCGCCAGGTTCGGTGTCTACCTTCATATTTGTGTACCCAGGTTGAAACAGTGCTACCTGGAATATTGTACTTCTTTCCGAGTTTGATGAAAGAGATACCTCCAGCCAGGTACTCTGCAATAACTTCCTCTTTTGTAATAGTAGTCTTGTCCATAATGTGTGAAATAAAGTTAAAAATTATTGTCAACCTATTTCAGGACAAGACAGAGAGGCGCACTGGCAGTCAGAGACTGTCAGCCGTCTACTCGATTGTAAAACGTATTTAATCTTTTCTAATTAGTTTCCCAGAATTTATAAGTATATGTGGATTACGGTAAAACTCAAACATAATATCGCCAGCTTTGCATCCGGTAATTTGATAATATGGCTCTCCCAAAGAGTTCAATTCCTCTTGAATGCTTGTCAAAGAATCTGTTTCCTTATTAATCGGGTCTAGTCGAAATTGGTCTTCCGCAATCCAATTAATCTTGTATTCAGATTTTTGGTTATTCTTTAATTCAATCAAAGTTTGATCTATAATTACAAATTCTGATTCCGCATAACCTGAAAATTGCTTATCGTAAACTACTTTATATTTTCCGTCTTTCAGATTACAAGATTGGTCAGCACATGTAAATCCAAAAATCAGAAAAACAAATATGAAGTATTCTTTTTTCATATGTTTTACAACGATCACCATAGGCGCAGGCGAGGCCGTTGGCCGTGGCTTTGCGCTTATGGCTTGTTGGGCAACGTCTTAATTATTATTCTGCGTAATTATCTTCAGATACCAATCCATTTATAAAAGATTCAAAGTTATCTGCCACATGAATATCTTCATTACATTCTACATCAATCCACCTCACTGATGGAACTTCACCTTTTCTATAATCTAGAGTAATCCACCAATGACCGTCCCCAGTTATCAAGACTTGTTTTTCTGGTAATCCCCATTCTTCAATAATGTATTTTGAATCTAATACATTTTGTGCTGTTTCTATTGACTGATCAATGATAATACCGAATAATTCTGACAGAGGAACATGATTCTTAGCCCATGTTGTAGGTTCACCCATAGGAAAAGCAAATCCTTGGGTATAGCCTCCATTCTGTATTTTAAGTAAGTCAATGAAAAGTAAAGGGAATTTTACATCCAATATTTCTTCAGCTTTAGTAATCATCTCATCTGTTAATGGTGGATGGTGGTAGTAATTTGAGTCCCAGAATTTATGTGTCTCTATGTTCATCAATTTACTTTCTTAATTGGATGTTGCCCAACGTCAAATGCATGTGTGTGCCGACTTGTTGGCTATTTACTTGCGTCTATCTGTATCGCTACATGGCGCAATTAACGTTCTGGCTCATTATTGCTAGGCTCACATATGCATAGTGTTAGCACACGTATTCATTCATTTCTATGTTCACGATTTCTTATCATATTACCGAATAATATACCAAGAACTATTGTAGGAATGAACCCAAAGATCAATATTCCATACAATGGCTCGTATAGGTAATCATTAATGGAGGAAATTAAATCTTCAGAATTTAACAATCCTCGGATTAAGCCTACTGAAGAACCGACTAATGTTGCAGTGAGCAGAGTTAGAAATCCAGTTAAAATCCCAATCCATAATTCATCTTTATTTGAAATTATGATGATAATTCCCGCGTATCGTCCATAAATCCAACCAAAAGCATAACAGGCTATAATTCCTATTGTCACATTAGGATATAGAATCATCTTAGTAATCAGATTCAAATTTTCAATGAGCGATCCTCTATTGATGAGCATTAGAATTCCGGATGCAGCAATTAAACCTATAGAGACAAAAACTACTGCCACTTTTGATCCTATCAATCCCGCTTGACTTTTATTCATTCTTTCTTCTATGTGTGCTAACGTTGAATGCAGACGCCAGGCCGACTGGTTGGCTATTTCACTGCCAAGTATTAATGTTCTGACTTGGAGCAACTGATGTTCTAACTCGTATTTGCTAGGTTGGCGACTGCATAGTGTTATCTGTGGTTTTAAGTCTTTTCAAGGACTATATTTTTATTCCAATATGCTTCAGATAAGTCATAAATCGCTTTATTTACCCACATCGTGCCATTCTTAGATTCAGTTAAATAAATTTCTTTCTCTACGTTATTTAATCTTCGCCATTTCTTGTCCTTATGAATTCCGCTTCTTTCGTATTCAGCTATATCCGCACTAGGAGTAGTATATTCAAAGTTACTCTGTCCTTCATCTAGAGATTGTGAATTTGCACCACCTTTCGTGCAAGGGTTAGCCAATTGCACCGCATCATCTTCCCAACCACAAATTCCACAGATTTCATAGCTTCCCGGTGGTTCTGAAAGAATTATGTAACCACAACATGGACAAGTATATAATTTTCCTTCTCTCATTTCTTAATTATATCACAGATAACGATATGGGCAGGCATGGCCCGAAGCGAAGCGAAGGGTCTGGCCTGCCTGGTGTTGGCTGCTGTTTCAGATTTAGTTATAAAACATGAATGTCTTCTAATGTAAAATCCATCTTTCCCTTATTCTTTCTAAATGTAAATTGAGCTGTCAAATCACTCCACCTTTTTTCAATCGGAAGATCATATTCTACAGCCCATCCTGAATTATCATCAAATTCATAAATCTCTACTCTCTCACCTTCAGGATTCATTTCGTAGGGATTTTCAATTTTAAAATTCTTATCTGTAAAAACTACTGCTTTTAACCTGTCTTCCGTCCAAAATTGATTAGCATCATTAGCTATTTGCTTACTAGCTTCTTCTAAACGGTTCTCTGATAATAATTTTATCCAATTCCTGATAATTTCAGTTATCTCTTTTTCTTCGTCTTTCACTTAGTTTTGATCCTATAGCAGCCAACGGCTACCATAGCCGCTGGCGAGGGCATCGCCCGAAGCATAGCGGATATGGAGTGTTATGCCCTGTATTTTAATCATTCAAGCTCAAAATATTCTTTTATCCTGAGTATCAAATCTACATCTGTACCAAATCTGTATTCAATTTCACTGTCTTTTTCGGGACTTATTAATATCATCGCAAACTGCTCATTTTCCTCAATTTTAATTTCAGATTGATTACCAAGATTGATAGTTCGTGAGGTACTCTTTTCGTGTCCTATACCTTTTTTATCAAGATAAGCTATCACATTTGGTAGATAATAATCATAATCTGATTGTATTTCATGGTTATCTGTATCAGTGAACAAAATCACTTTTTCTGATTGATTTGAACATCCACTGGTAAAACCTAGAAAAATGAGTAGTAATATTTTTTTCATTTCATATAGGGCATAACGTTTGCGCAGCAGACGGCGAGGGCATTGCCCGATGCTGGATGCTGAGCTTTGTTAGGCTCATTGCTTTCCTTTTTCAACCGCCTTTTCCAGCGAACTGAGTATTAATGATTTAATTTCATCGGCCTGATGCAGTGCTTTTACTTTTTCAACTATCACTTCTAGATCAAATCCATCATGTATCGGTTTTTCTAGTTCTGAAGTGATAAGATTTAGATCGTATTTGCCTTTATTGACCGACAATTCCTTAATTACCAATTCTGGGTTTCTACTTAAAACTTCAAATAGCATCTCATTGCTGAATGAAGAAAATTCAGAATTATTCTTACAGCTTTCATCAAATGTACAAAGTAGTAGCTGGATATCTGTTTCTGATAACTTTTCTAAGTGCTGATTTACAGTTACTAAATTCTTAATGTTACAATCGCATTGCTCAAGATCACTGCTTTCAGCAGATAGAGTCAATATTATGAAGCTAAGTATCAATTTCATCTTTTTACCTTTGCATTGAGCCTAACGATAAGCGCAGCCGTCGCCCGGCTTGTTGGCTGTTTTACTTTCATTTATCATTTTCGCTACTTAGAGCGACTAATGTTCTAGCATTTATATTGCTAGGGTGAGGGCTGAGCAGTGTTATACCCAGTTTTTTATCTTTTCCTTCGCCTCATCTAATTTGTTGGAATCAAATCCCAGATGGGGATCTGTTCTTATCCAGTACTTCTTTTTTTCTAATTCCAATCCATGCAGGGAAGCATCATCATCAATGATCAAGAAGTTTATGAACGATTCATTTTCCAAGAAATTAGTTACCTCAATCTTCCTTTGTATTCCTAGTTCATCGCCTGGCAGAAATCCAATCAAGTTACTCTCTATTCCCCGATTATGAAATATGGTCCTAAATTCATCCATCGTTTTTCCTATTCTTCGGCTTGAACTTAACCATAATTCAGCCGAGATATCTTTTAATAACAAATTGAGGTTATCTACTGCATGCCGATTAAAATCTGAATATCCATCAGCATGTATTGCATCCGCTTTCCATTTCGGTGTCGTGATCAAGACTCCATCCAGATCAAGTATGATCGCATTTCTCATTTAAATTGGGTATAACGCCAAGCATAGCCGCTGGCAAGGCCACTGGCCGAAGCGTTGCGGATATGCAATGTTATGCCCTGTGTTTACAATTTTTCTATCTCTTCCTTTGATAGTCCCGTAGTTTCAGCAATTGTTTCAAAGTCGATACCTTTATTTTTTAAACGTTTGGCAATCTCAATTCTGGTATCACTCTTGGCAGTCTCAATGATGCTATAGTTGTCTCTGTAGGTTTTTAAGCTTTCTTCGTATGCTTTCATATCTTCTGAATTAAGTTTCGCTATTTCTGCTTCGGAAAAGAGTTTTTCAAACACCTTCTCCTGTAATTTAACGGGTTTGTCTTGTAAACGATGCAGGTTCTTTATCACGTACATCCATTTGTCAAATTGACTGATCAATTCATCTTCACTTTTCCTAAATTTTGGCATTTCCAGATAAATGAACGTCAACTTATGGTAAAAGACTTCTTTGGTCTCTTTATCAATTAGCTGAACTTCTCTTAAAAAACGTTCTTGCTCGTTCTGATCTGGAAAACTAAAATTCAGGATACCAATGGTATAAACGGCTTTCAAATAATAATCCCATTCCCTACCTTTTGGTGCTTGACTTTGTATCGGAAAAGTTGAATAGAAAATGCTCCTATCTTTGAAATATTGCTGCTTGACATTTTGCAACTCTATGATAAACTTCTCCCCTTTCTCATTCTCACAGTACAAATCAAAAATCGCTTTCCGATCTGTTTCTGCATTGCCTAAATGTTCTGTGTTCAAATAAGTTAAATCCTGAATACGTTCTCTGTCGCCAAGTACATTATTTAAGAAGTCGATTAGTAGCTCTTTGTTGAAATCCGTTCCAAACAGCTTCTTGAACCCAAAATCAGTGAATGGGTTGATATATTTTTCTTTGCTATCCATACCTCAAAGATAGCTCTTTTGCACTTTTCTTTTCAATTTACATTGGGCATAACGACCGAAGCTAGCTGCTGGGCCGGGTTGTTGGCGTTTCACTTTCGTTTTTCATTTTAGCTTCTTGGAGCAAATAGCTTTTAGACTCAAATTCAGAGGCATAGCAGCTGATTTTTGTTGGCGGTAGTACTTCATTCATCTATCCAATCAGTTTTCAAATCATACGTATTGATCAGTACATTTTCGGTTCTTGCGTTATCACCATAGATGCTTTCGGCAACCCCTTTTTCCAATCTTTCTACCGAATTCAAATCCTGCGGCTTCAATTGTTTGAGCAAATGTAATTGTTCTTTTAATATTTCTACCCCATTTAAAATCATCAAAATGTCATTTCCATTTTCTGCTTCATTAAGTAATTGACTTAATTGGGAGTGCCTCTCTTCTTGTAATTGACTTTCATAATTTTTGGTCTTGACAATCACCAATTCAGAGTTTTTAAATTCTGCATACTTTGGTGGAGCATCGCCCTTATGCCATCTGGCAACTGAAAAAACTTCAGAAGAATCTAACGCATTTAACTTCTCATTGCTACTAACTTTCTCGTCAATAATGACAATCTGACTGTCAGAACAAGAGCTTGTAAGCAAAAGAATAGTAAGGTAAAATATTAGGTTTTTCATCTTTTCATATTATCGCCAACGCCAAATGTAGCGGACGGCCCGGCTTGTTGGGTGTTTTACTTTCAATTATCAACTTTCGTGCTTAGAGAAATAAATTTCCGATTACTTTTCAAAGAGGGTTGGCCGATACATAATGTTGTGGCTAGTATTTCTTTCTTTCAAAGGCAATTACAACTTTAATTTTTGGTGTCCAATCGAGTCCGTTAATATTATACATTCTCGAGTCCACCATTATGAGGGATTGCCCATTGTAAACATAAGTATCGTCTCTGTATTTAATCTTTTTGTTTTCTTCATTGTCAACGTGTGGAATATCATATTCTGAAATGAATACTTTATTCCCTTCAATCTGATAAGTCATTTCATAGTCTTCTTCAATCTCACAGTTATAACTGACTCCTTTTCCATTTTCTTGAAATTTCAAAAATGATTCACAGTTGTCAAATGGTCTGTAAACCCATTGATTATTAATTAGAAAGTCAACTGATACTCCGTTAATTGTTACGGTGTCCAAAATGGATTTAAACAACTCTTCACCAAATTTCTTTTCAATTATTTGTTCGTCAACTTTTTCTGTCAGAGTTGATTCAGATTGATTATTGTCAACTCTATGTATTTCTTGTTCATATTGCCTTTCTTGCTGCACACAGGAACTCAAAAATATCAATACTATTAATATCTGGATTGCTGTCTTCATAATATTAGCCACAACGGCCTGAGCGAGCTGCTGAGCCGGTTTGTTTGCGTTTTTCTTTCGTGTTTCTATTTTGGCACTTGGTGCAACAAGCTTACAGGCTCATCATCAAGAGGCGTAGCAGCTGCTTTTTGTTAGGTGCCGAATTCATTTTTTTATCAAACTATCAATCTTATAATCTTTAATCTCAAATACATTGGCAGAAGAGTCAATCAACACTGATAAATTTATCTCGGCCTCACTCCCGTACAATGTAAAAGCTATCCTAGCCGGTAATTCTTTAATTTCCTCGATTTCATTTTTATTGTATCCAAAGCCTTCATAAGTCCCAATCGTTCTTCTTATCTCTGGATTTGCTTGTAATTGTTCAATTGTTTGCGTGACTATCTCAGGTTTGGAAGTTGTCCAACGGATTATCAATTCAAATCCTATTGCCCCCATGAATAAGACTATCAAGTATTTAAAGAATTTAGAGTTGAAATTCTTATCTTCCTTATCAGTCAATCGTCTGACAATAAAGTAAGCAATTAGGATAGCTATTACCGTATATAGAATCTCAGGTATAAATTCCATCAATTATCAGTAATCTTTCATTTTCATTTGGCACCTAACGACCCAGTGCAGGCATGGGCTGCAGCGAAGCAAGGCTCTGGCCTGAACAGTGTTAGGGGCTGGCTATTCATTCATTAAATATTCTACATCTCTCGTCATAAAAAGCCAACATATTTTATTGTCTTCCCCTCCGTTTTTACCACTGTCACCAATATCCAATTTTAATTCTGGTATCACATAGCTCATATCCCCTTCTTTTATTCCGAATCCTTCATCTCTAAATTTGGCTAGAGATAAATCCAAATCCTCATCTACCGCTATTGATATTTTACCTATTGTGATTTTGCCAATTAAAATTTCAATCTCATCTAACTGATTTTCTTGAAAACTGAGCCTGATCCAATCTCCAGAACCCAATATATTTTCATAGCTATCTTCATTTTCAAATCTGGTTATTCTTGGCTTTTGATAATTCAGTCTTGAACGTAACTCTTCCCTTGAATCACCAAATCTGATCCTTATCTTTTCGTTTTCATCTAACTGTATTCCTGTATCAGGTTTGTAAATCCAATTCATTTCTTTGCCTTGCCCCTAACGGTCCAGTGCAGGCATGGCCCGCAGCGAAGCAAGGGTCTGGCCTGAACAGTGTTAGGGGCTGCCTATTTTACTTCAAAATTAATTTCAAACTCATATTCCTCTTTTCCATCTATTGTTTCAACAACATATTTTGGTGTTATCGTATTCATCCCTTTTTGATATCTGTTTTTATCAATTTTTACATGAGGGAAAGATGATTGATCAAAGGTCAATGTATCTTTCCAGTATTCCTCATTTATAATAATCTTTGTTGGAAAGCTTGAGTTACTTGCTGAAAAAAATACATCTGCCACATAAGTTTCTCCATCTTTTATTTCATCTGATTTTGCTATAGGCACTAACGAAAATGTATCAAATCTCAGATCTGCTGAAAATGCAAAATCTATAAGTTGAGACAGAATTTCATTTTCAACAATTTGTATTTTCTCTGCATCTAATTTAGAATTGGATTGGTGATAAGCATCCGTAGCAGTTTTTAATGTATTTCTTATTATTGTCGGAAAAGTCTTTTCATGCTGCTTTATGTAGTCGATAATCTGGTTTGTCTTATAATTAGGCAACATCATATAGCAGGTATCTGATACACCTTTAATTTTTTTAGCTAGTTGAAAAGCCCATTTTGCCTTTTCTGGCATCTGTTTATTGTATTGGCTTATCTTGTTATACTTATCAGATATAGAATGAGTAAGAAAAACATTTCTGCTTAATTTACTTTCTTCTGCATCGCACGCAAAAAGACTTAAAATGCTAATTGATAGGATTAATAAGTTTCTAATCATATTCATTTTCAGGTAGCCCCTAACGACCGATGCAGAGCACGGCCCTGGTCTTGTTTGCGTTTTTCTTTCAAGTTGCAAAAATAGTGCTTAGGGCGATCGACTTTCAATCGCTATTTAACAGGGCTGGGCGCTGCATACTGTTAGCAGGCGCTTTCAATATTCATTTATCTGATCCAATAAGTAATCCGTCAAATTATCATCTTCTAATTCAGCTATCAGCTCCGCCATCTTATACTTTTTCTTCCAAATCGCGGTGGCTGATAATACACTGGCTGCCAATACCGAATCCCAAATCTGATCTTTTATCAGATCAATCAATTCCGGAATCCGATCGAGAGCTTCTTCATATTCATTGTTAAATTCATCCGGAAGATGAATTGAATCATTGATCCTGACTAATTCAATCGTTGTGATAAAAGCAAATACATGATAAGAAGCTCTATTTTTTATCTTGTAAATCCTAACGAGTTGGGGGATGGCTAAGAAAGAAGCTGTTCCCACGTCTCCCTGATGATACAATTCATTCCAGAGTTCCTCCCAGATCAATTCCTCATCCTTTTCATCAGCAGAAGCTTCAAGTCTCTTTAAAGCATCCGATGCATCATAAGGAACTTGATATCCACCAGTCAAATCTTTCCAAATTGGATCATCTAATTCTCTCATTTTTTAAGTGCCTGCTAACGATCGATGCAGCGGACGGCCTGGCGTTGTTTGCGTTTTCTGTTCGAATATCAAAATGGTGCTTGGAGCAATAAACTCCCAGGTGCGTTTCAAATAGGGCTGACCGATGCATAATGTTGTAAAACGTATTTAATCTTTTCTAATTAGTTTCCCAGAATTTATAAGTATATGTGGATTACGGTAAAACTCAAACATAATATCGCCAGCTTTGCATCCGGTAATTTGATAATATGGCTCTCCCAAAGAGTTCAATTCCTCTTGAATGCTTGTCAAAGAATCTGTTTCCTTATTAATCGGGTCTAGTCGAAATTGGTCTTCCGCAATCCAATTAATCTTGTATTCAGATTTTTGGTTATTCTTTAATTCAATCAAAGTTTGATCTATAATTACAAATTCTGATTCCGCATAACCTGAAAATTGCTTATCGTAAACTACTTTATATTTTCCGTCTTTCAGATTACAAGATTGGTCAGCACATGTAAATCCAAAAATCAGAAAAACAAATATGAAGTATTCTTTTTTCATATGTTTTACAACGAGCCCGCTAGCTGACGGGCTGCGCTTGTTTGATTATATCTTTTATTTCGCAAAAATGGTGCTTGGTGAAGCTAACTTTCAAGTACAGGATTCCGCAGCCTGACAGATAGCTTTTGTTACCCAGCGTGTTCAATCCTTTTTTCTGATTATCAAGTCAAAGCAATTCAACCGAATTTCTTTCCCCCCATTTCTCGCTACTGCCCATTCAGAAATATTATTTAATTCCTGCTCATCTACCATGACATACTCTGTAAAATAAGAATCACTGCCGTCTTCAGGAATTTTAATTACTTCTATTTGAGCAGCATTTAATCCATGTTCCGAGCAAAAGTCCAGATTTTTAATCGCAGCAATCATCTGAGATTTTAAGTCTATTTTATCGGCAGAGTTTCCTTCTTCAACTTTGATTTCTTCATCTAGCCTTTTGATCTCTTTATTCAGAAATTCTACTACCAGATTTAAGCTCTTCTCTTTTTTCATCTATTTACATGCTGGGTAACATCCGAATAAACACAGCGGAGTTGTGTTTATTTACAATATAGGTTTTCCTTTTTTGCTTCACAAGATAGGGTATCAAAGGGGCTCACCACCGACTGAATGTATCTATGACTTACGTGTGTATAAATTTCTGTCGTTTTGACGCTGTTGTGGCCTAGAAGCACCTGGATCATTCTTAAATCGGTGCCAGACTCTAACAGATGCGTTGCATAGCTGTGACGTAGTGTATGCACGGTGGCTTTCTTGTGTATACCTGCTCCTCTTTTGGCCCTTCTGAAAATCTGCTGGATGCTACTTTTACTGTAGGCTCCCCCTTTTTCTCCCTCAAAAAGATAAGCTTTGGGTTGGTACTCCAGATAGTAGGAACGAAGTTCTTGCAGGAGATGCTTGGAAAGCGGTACCTGACGGTCCTTTTTACCTTTGCCTTGGCTTACTACTAAAACCATCCGTTTGGAGTCTATATCCTTGATTTTAAGTCTTATCACTTCTGAGATTCTTAAGCCAGAGGCATAAATAGTGGAGAGAATTGCATGATGTTTTCTATTTTTCACCCGCATTAGGATCGCTATAACTTCTTGTTTGGATAAGACCACCGGTAAGCGGTATTCTTTTCTAGGACGATCTATCTGATAATAGGTCCGGGGACGTTTTAGGATTTGCTCGTAGAAATACTTGATGGAATTGATGAGCTGGTTCTGATAGGAAAGGGATTTGCCCTGGCAGGCTTCTACCAAAAATGCTCTGATCTGCTCTTCTTCCAAGCTTCTTAAGTCCTGGCTTGGAAAGTGTCCCAGAAATAGCCTTAGCATACCTACATAGGTCTTCTTTGTACTTGGGCTATAGTTCATTTGCTCCAATCTTAAAGCTACCTGAGAGAGTATCTGATCCATAACCGCTAAAATAAGCACTTAAACCCATGGCCGAATCATACCTTTCGATTAGATACGACTATAAATGTTTGTAAACGTTTGTAAGCGTATAGCCTTTTAAACGTATATTTCGCTATACGTTTACAAACGACTAATACATGACCGTATCCAAGACTTGTGCCATCTGCCACACTCCTATCCACGGCAGAGCGGATAAGAAATTCTGCTCTGATGCCTGTAGAGCCTCTTTTCATAATCACCAGAAAGTCGCTAGAAATGCTTTGATCAGAAAAGTCAACCAACAGCTGCTCATTAATCATAGAGTGCTGCTTGCTTTCATAAAAGATGATCCTCAAACTTATCCGGTAATAAATAAGCAAATGCTGCTGCAAAAAGGATTTGATGCGCAGTATCATACCTCCCGAAGGATCATCTCTGGCAAAGCCTTCTACTTTTGTTATGATGTGGGTTATTCAGTACTCAATGCTGATCAGGTAATGCTGAGGTCACTTCCCTCCTATCCAATGGATGATGGGCTTAACTCACAAGTAGAAGAAGAGGTAGTAGAGTATGGCTTTTGACATTTTGGCTGATAGGGTAAATAAGCCTGATGAGCTGAGTACTTCTGCTTGAAAGTGTAATAATCGCTTATATGTTAAACAACCTCTACCCTACCCCTGAATGCGGTAATTCTAATTAAATTTAACGGTTTATGTGTTAACCATTCGTTCAGGAGTGTCATATTGACCTACAGTGTTAGCATAGTAATAGTAACCACTCGTCCACTGCTTTCCACCCCACAACATTTTTTCACTTCAGAATGCTGAGCAAATATCTGTTTTGCCGTTATGCTTATTTATTTCGGGCATTTCGTAGTTGTTTTTCCTTTTGCTGAAATACTTCAATAAACTTTTCTATAACTTTTAGATAGTGGTTAATCAGCTAATCCTTTTTCTCTTTCCAAATTAACCTGCCTTTGTTATTGAGTATAGTATTAAGTAGTTAGACTGTTTAAGATTACAGGTTAAAAGCTTCTATTATTCTGATAATCAACATATTAACAATAGTTTATACGTGAATTAAATTTGTCGCAGTACTTAGATCATTCATAAATAAAAACTTAGAATTTTTATGAAACACCAAAAAATATTTCAGGGTAATAAACTTAATACCGAAAAAAAATGGAGAGTGCTTCCTGCCAGTACAAATAAATGCCAAATCCCATGATTATACTTAATCTTGTGCTGAGCGTAAAAAAATGTTCCCAAGGTATAGAATATACCCCCTAATATTAGGAACACAAAACCCTGAAAGGACATGAGCATATGTAATGGCTGAATAGCAATTATTACAATCCATCCCAGCGTGATATACAGAACTATTGAAAGTATCTCCTTTTTACCTACATAAAAAACTTTCATCAAAATACCTGCAATCGCTATTCCCCATACAACTCCAAAAATGGTCCATCCTAATGAATTTTTTAATATAGCTAGACAAAAGGGTGTATAGGTACCTGCTATCAGCAGGAAAATGGACATATGATCAAACTTCCTGAATAGTCTTTTTGCCTTCTTGTGGGTCAAACTATGATAAAGCGTTGATACAGTGTAAAGTATTACTAACATGGCTCCAAAGATGGAAAAGCTTACCACATGAATGGTTGTGCCTTTTATTGCAGCCAGAACAATCAAAATTACCAATGCAGCTATGGCAAGGCAGGCCCCCACTCCGTGGGTTACTGCATTAAATATCTCTTCTTTTTTAGAATACATGTTATTCTTTTTATCTTATTGATATTCATCAACTAATGGAGGCTTCTTTGAAATTTGAACATATACTCCATTTAACATATTTCAACTCTTTCTGAAGTAGGTTTAATTCCTGCAGCAGCCTGGGTTTAATATCCTCAAACTGTGACTTAAGGCTTGAAAACAGTTCTTTATAATAGCTCACTCCTTCTTCCAGACTTGCTTCAAACAATTGAAAATATTTAAGTTGTGAATCGCTCAATTGCCCTTGACATTCCTCTATCTTTGTTAGAAGATAATCGATATATAATTTAAGTTCTTTAGTGAACATGTGGGGGCGAATTTCTTTTTGGACTATGTTGGTCCTACCATATATATGGTCCACCATTTCTTTTAGCGTAGCAATTTTTGAAAAATAAGCCATGTTGGGCCCAGGGCACACGGCGATACCTTTTGAGCCACGATACATTTCTATGTGATTTTCCAATAATACGGAATTACTTAACCCTACGCATAAGCATGTTTTCTCCACAATTTTGTTGAATGATTTTTTGAAAGCTTCACGATCAAGTTCTGTCTTTTTATCATTAAGCTCCTTAATCTTGCGTTTTTGGTATTGCCGGGAAGCGGTACAAATCGGCTTTTTGGTAAAGTCTGTGTTAAAAACCAGGTGTTCCTTTAGACAGGGAGCGCCAGATTTACCTGCTTCTATTCTTTTTTGCCTTTCAAGTTCAGCTGTACTTCCTTTCACCGTATTGAACGGTACTCCTAAAGGTGACACATTGCTCAAATAGAGTTCTTCTTCTTCCGCTTGCCTAAGGAGATCAATAGTACCTCTGTCTATATTTACAGCCTCCGGAACCAGCAAAAATGGCGACCCCCATCCTACGGAGTCAATGTTATAAAAGTCAAGCAGGAAGTTGTGTTCATTATATGTGCCCACTCCTCCCTGCACAGTAATGAAAACGGGAGGTGGCTCCTGCACCACTTTTCCTCTATCATTGTTGAGTACTTCTGTATAAATCTGAAATAGAGAAAATACAAGATCATCCCTCTTTTCTTTAAACTCTTGTAGGATAGGTCCCAGCAAATAACCATCTGTGGCAAACGCGTGCCCCCCGCAATTTAACCCTGATTCTATCCTGAATTCTGATACCCACAATCCCTTTTTTGCCAGAAACTTACCCTGAATCAAAGCAGAACGGTAATCGCTAACTTTTAATATTATTTTCTTTCTTGCTAAACCTGAATGATCAGGAAAGAAATCATTAAAAGTTGCCATGTAACCATATAACCTTGGGTTTAGACCTGCAGAGAGCACCACTGATGATGAAAGCCTGCTATTCGCGAATCCTCGTAACGCTGCATGCGCGTCATTGTATTCTACCGGTAAAGCTTCATTTCCGGAGTAGTTAACTTTATCAAGCTTGGTCATGATATTCACGTCAATCGCTCCAGGCACGATTTTATCCCTTAATTGCTCTTGTTTTCTTTTTTGGTTCTCTTTGCCGGACTGAAGCATCTGTCTATATTCATGCTTGAGCGGGGAAGACTCGGGAAGCATTTCAAAATATTTTGTGATTTCACTTTCTGCTTCAAATGAAGATTTTTTGAGCTTATTAAGCTTCTCAATGACAATATCATTGACCAGATCTAAGTATGCGGTAATACTTCTTGCCCTGCTGTCTTCCTCTTTTTCATGAATTGGGGTATAGGCATAATTGTGTAGCCTGCTATGGTATTCACGCATTTGTTCTACGAGCCTGTGGTCTATGATGGATATGACTGAAGTGATGCCGTACGGAGCCACTTTTATAGGGGTGTCAATGGTATACCCAGTCCCCATTACAGGAATATGGAAGGTATGTGGTCTGAATCTATTTTTCATATTGTCTGATTGATGGGCCTATTCTTTTAATATGTTAACCGCACTTACTGTACCCACATTGGCTACATTGCAAGCAGGATTCCTGATAGACTAATGAGGCTTGTTTACAATGAGGGCAGGCGTTATCAGTAGGCACAGTACCATCGGGTATAAATTGTAATAAAGCCCTTTTTACACCATTCCTCCAGGTATTTAATGTCTGGCCATCCAGGTACAGATCTTCAATCATTTCAATAACATACTTGAGTGGCATTCCATGTCTGAGTATCCCACTGATGAGCTTGGCGTAATTCCAGTACTCTTCATTGAATGTACGTGACAATCCTTCAATCGTCACCTTGTAGCCATCATTATCCAAGTACTGGAAGTCATACCTGTTTTTGCCATTTTCTCCCTTACTTTTAATCACTTTTCCCTTATCTACACTTTCCAGAATAGAGAAAGAATCTTCGGCCCTTCCTGTAAAAATCTCATAGGGCTTACCATGATATATGCCCACCACGGCAACCCAGTTTTTTTCATTGTTTTTAAATCGCAATACAGCTGCTTCCAACTCAACGGGTCGTTTGGGTGGAATGGTTTCCAAAAAATCCTGCTGATCAAGTTTCTTTTCACTTACTAAAATTCCAGCCCGGCTGCCTTCCCGGTACACTGTGATCCCTTTACAGCCCTGTTTCCAGGCATCAATATAGATTTGCGAGATCATAGCCTGAGGGGTATCTTCCGGCAAATTCACTGTAACACTAATTGAGTGGTCTACCCATTTCTGTAATGCACTCTGTAGCTTCACCTTAGCCCTCCAGTCAATCTGATCGCTGCTGGCTTCGGCATAAGGCGATTCTTCTAACAATCGCAGAAGGTCCTTTTTATTGAAGGTTTTGATTTCATCAGGCTGATAACCCTGATGCTCTAACCACTTTCTGAAGCCATGATGAAAAACAGCATATTCTTCATAGGTATCCCCATTATCATCTATAAAATAATGCTGATTTGATTTTCCGGATTTTGCGTCATTTACCTTTTTCCTCCGGGAATAATAGAGCCTAAAGGCTGGTTCTATACCTGAGGTGGTCTGGCTAAGCAGGCTTGTGCTTCCGGTGGGGGCAATGGTAAGCATAGATATGTTTCTTCTACCGTTCAGTGCCATATCTTTTACCAACTCCGGATCTATGCGCCTGATTCTGTTGATCAGAGGATGCCCCTTTTCTTTTTCCGCATCAAACACAGGAAATACTCCTCTTTCCTTGCCCAGTTGAATGGAGCTTCTATATGCTTCCACCAGGAGTGTAGTTTGCACCTGCTCCGCTACAGTGATAGACTCCTCAGACCCATATTTAATGCCCAATGATGCCAGCATATCACCCAAACCGGTGATACCCAAGCCTGTCCTCCTCCCTTTCTCACACTTTTCTTTGATTTTAATCCACAGTTCATGCTCTACCCGCTTGTAATGTTTAGGCTCTGTGTCTTTTTCTACTTTCTCTATGATTCTGTTGATCTTTTCAAGCTCCAGATCCACCAAATCATCCATCAAGCGAAGAGCGATTCTGACATGCTGTTTGAAAAGATCAAAATCAAAATAAGCTTCCGAATGAAAGGAATCTTTCACATAGCCAGTCAGATTCATCGCCATAAGGCGGCAGCTATCATACGGACAAAGAGGAATCTCTCCACAGGGATTGGTAGAGACTGTCTGGAAACCTTCTTCAGCATAACGGTCCGGTAATGATTCACGGATGATGGTATCCCAGAAGATAACGCCCGGCTCTGCTGACTTCCAGGCACCTTCAATAATCTCCTGCCAGATCTCCCGGGCTTTCGTCTCTTTACTAACTAATGGAGCGGAACTATTGACCGGAAACTCTTGCAAATACAAACCGTCATCCTGAACGGCCAGCATAAAGGCATCATCTAACTTTAAAGATATATTAGCTCCTGTAACATCAGTTGTATTCCTTTTGGCGTTGGCAAAGGAAACAGCCTCCGGGTGTTTTACCATCAGGGTGAGCATGAGCGCCCCTCTTCTACCCCCCTGTGCTACTTCCCGGGTGTAGAGTTTGAAAAACGATGCATGAAAGGGACGATGCCAGTAGCTGTCAGTGCGGAATTATTTACTTTACTACCTTCCGGCCTGATGTGAGATAAGTCTACACCCACACCTCCCCTTCTTTTCATAAGTTGCACAAGTTCTTCGTCCAAAGAAAGTACAGAACCATAAGAATCAGCTTCTGACTCAACTCCGATAACAAAACAGTTGGATAAAGATGCCTGCTGAAAGTTATTTCCAATCCCCGCCATAGGACTACCTTGCGGAATGATGTAAGAAAAGTTTTTTAGAAGCGCATATATTTCATCTTCCAATAAGGACATAGGGTATCGCTCCTCTATACGAGCAAACTCCCTGGCAAGTCTTCTATGCATATCGTCTGGAGACTTCTCATAAAAATTTCCTTGACTATCCTTCAAAGCATATTTACTCATCCATACCTCTGCGGCCAGGCTATCACCGCAAAAATAAGCAGTACTTTGCTCTCTGACTTCATTTTCAGTAAAAACCTGCAGTGTTTCCTTTGTTGGTGTTAGTTTAGCAATCACGGTGAATATGGGTTTATATGGGTTTCAAAAAAGACTCCATCTCAACAAGCTTAGGAAAAAGAATATCGTCCTCCAGGTGTACCAGTTCCTGCCAACGAAAGGTCATTTCCTGTAAAGTCCAGTAGATCTTTTGATAAAGCTCATTTTCTGGCATGTCAACATAATCCATATGATCTATCAAACTGTCAAAATATCTTTTTCCAAATTTATGTTCGGTGCACATTGCATCAATAGAGTGGCAGACAGAATATAGCCCTGGCTTTCTTAGAAAATTTTGTTTTTTTAGTTCCTTAGTATACCTATTTACATAAGGCAAGACCGCTATAGCTTCTTTGGAAAGGTGTGACATTATCTCTTCAGCACATTGCAGATACTGACGCTGTACTTCATATAACAAGGGATAGGACACCCCATAGATAGATAGCAATTGTCTAAAATCTACTCTAACTTCATGCAGCATTTGAAGAATGTGCTTGTGGTAATCTTTAACAAGATATTGGACAAGCAAATCTGCCGGCCAGTAATAATATTCTTCTTTCATTTATTATTTAGCTCGTTAGTCTAGGATTTTCTTTGTGAATATTACATTAACAGAAGGCGTTTTCTACAAAGATCCTCTTAGAGATGGATTTAAAAGGAGCAGATAAAAAGGCAGTTAGAAATGGTTTTATCTTCTGAACCTGCTCCTTTACAACCATTATTAATCAATCACACCAAAATGACTTAACTGTGTTAATCTAATGCAGCCAAAGCGAGTTTCTTCTCCAGTTCAGCAGCTTTAGGGAATAGAATGTTGTTCTCTAAATGTATATGGGTATAGAGGTCTGCCTCAAACTCCTGAAGCTTAGCAAATGTAACTTTGTACGTATTACAGGCATCTGCCGGAGGAGTATACTGATCGCACAAAGCAGCTATTTTTCTAAACCTTTCGCCTTCCGCATCATGCTCATGCTCCATCATAGCGATGGGATTTTCTACTGTACCAAAATACGGGGTCTCTAGTTGTCTGCCCCTAAGCTGAGTATTTATCATCATACGTATATAGGGAAATAAAATTTGCTCTTCTTTTTGCATATGCTGTCCCAGTTCATCCTCACACTGGTTAAAAAGTTGATATACTTCAATTAACTCTGGATGGCGATCACCATGTACTGAGGCTACTTTATGAAGATACTGCTGGAGGAGTGGAATATTCTCTTCTACATAGCGGTGGTGTTTCTTTTCAATATAGTCAACTAACAGATCCAGTGGCCATGCAGCGTAATTAACTACTTCCTCTTGTGGTTGGTTGAGCACACTTAACAAAGCTTGCTCAAGCTCTTCCAGATTAATATTTTTTTTCTCACAGGCCTTGATCAATGGCTTTTTGCCCCCACAGCAAAAATCAATATTAAACTTTTTGAAAATATCAGCGGTACGATAATCACGGTTGACGATCTGCCCTACAGGTTCTTGCATAAATGTACTCATCATTTTGTCTATTTAGTTTATAAATGATTAAGAGTACTTCCCCACATTTGAGCATTTTTGGTTAAAGACCAAAACCACTTAGGCCGGCTCGTCGTGGGTAAGTATTATCATTACGATTATATTGTTTTCCGCTAAACTAAAGGTTAGTTATCAGAGCGTTTATGATTTGAATCATATCGCGAAAATCTGAGTTAATTTTTTCAACAGACACCCAAAGCATTTTCTGTATACATTGAGAAAGCAACTCTTCTCCCCATCAAGCTGATTCAGTTTCTTTACAGCTCTTTTTTCATAATGCTTTGTAAATTATTGTGGAGATAAAATATGTAAGGAAAAATCAGAAGCTTTTCCAAGATTTGATTTTCATGCCACTCAATTTAGTGCCTTCTCTTGCGCTTTTATTGTCTCGTACAAAGTGTCTGTATACCTTTGAGGCTTGAGAAAGTAGAAATGTTAGAATACAAACAAAAAAGGCAATACATCAGGATACGTAATAGGGTGAGTGAGAAACTGGAACTCAACCCTTTTGTATTAAGTAAGCAGTTTTTGTATTGGTTAATTATAGGATTGATCGGTGGAGTCATAGCCGCCATTTATTGGATTGCTCTTGAATTTGTTTTGCATGAAAGTATGCGGCTTTCCGGTTGGGTACTTATTCCTCTAATGACCCTAGCAGGTTTATTGGTGGGGCTAATTATCCACCGAATAGGTGATCCTGGTGAAATGGATCTGATCGTCAATAACATCCGTTTTAAAGGAGGAAGGCTTGACCCCAAAAATAACCCTTCTATGATCCTCTCTTCCTTTATCGGTATTGCTGCCGGAAGCAGCATAGGACCTGAGGCTCCACTGGTACAGGTGACGGGTTCCACAGGTACCTGGCTGGCCAGAAAGCTTCGCCTGAAGGGAGAAGACTTACGTTCGCTGACCATAGCGGGTATGGCATCAGGTTTTACAGCTCTATTTGGGGCTCCGCTCGGGTCTGGCTTTTTTGCGCTGGAAATCCTGCATCATAGACACATGGTAGAATTTTATCAGGCTCTGATTCCAGCGTTTGTATCCAGTTGCGCTGCTTTTGTCATCTTTATTTTGCTGACACACATCGGTTATGGTCCTACCTGGATACTGCAAGAGTACGTTTATGGAGGTCCTTCCGATTTCTTGTTAGCAGTAGGCGTTGGAGTATTGGGCGCTATTATCGGATGGCTTTTCATTATCGTCTTTCGCTTTTCCAAAGCATTGTTCTCCAAAATAAAAAAGATCTACATTAAAACCACGCTGGGTGGACTCATACTGGGCACTATCGCATGCTTCCTGCCTCTTACCCGATTTTTTGGTCATTATGAAATTACCGATGTCCTTGTAGAAGATCGCACTTTAGGCTATCTGTTCATCCTTTTGATCTTCAAGATCATTGCCATTGTGGTTTCAGCTACCTCAGGCTGGAGAGGTGGCTTTATCATTCCTTTATTCTTTCTAGGGGCTTGTTTGGGTCAGATGTTATTGATTGTTTTTCCAGAGCTTAATGCAGGTTTGGTCATCGTAGGCTGTATGGCTGCCATCAATGCCTGTGTTACCAGAACACCCATCAGTACCATCATACTGCTTAGTACGATGACAGGTTTTCATAGTCTCATGCCGATTATGTTTGCCAGTCTGACGGGATTCTTTCTGGCTCCTAAAGCACCGTTGATTGCCTCACAGTTGAAAAGTGAACAATCATGAGTACTGAAACACACTCAGAAACTTGCCTGCCAGCCTAGCAGCAAGGTATTTCTTCCCCACATTTGGATTCCATTCAGGTTCTGATATATAGGGACTCCATACTCAAAAGCCAGACGGTGTCCTTCAAAAGGCCCTTTCCTGATGGTGCAGTTCGTACTGATAAAAGCATTCACTACAGAGCCTCCGGTATTCAGAGCATCAGAGGTTGGAGACATCATTGGATTCAGTTCTACATCCTGGCCTTCTATCTTCCAATTTTTTTAACGCCTGTAAGCGAAGTGAGTAGCTCAGCCAGTTTTTCTGCTGGTAAGCAAGCCAACCATCCAATGAAGTCAGGTTTCCCAGACGGTAAGATTTTGAATTCTCTCCAGTTCGCAAGCGACCTTGCCCTTTAATTCCATAAACAAACGACCTGTGGATAGCAGAATAAGAAATGGCAGGCATAAAGTCTAAAGTACCTGAGCCAGTCTGCATCATGTACGGCAGGCACATATCGCTGGTTTGCTGCATATAGTTTACCGTAGTAGATTCATGAATGCTACCGCTTGGAATACTAACCCCCAGGTTCAGTTGCAGGTTTTGCTGGTGACTCTTATACAAGTTATACAAAGCAGTCAGGCTTATATCTCCCAGGCTGCTGCTGCTCATTTTGGATGACATGCCCATACGGTCTGTCATTTCCATGTAGTTGCTAGCGTAAGGTAGCATACCCATCAGGGTAAGTTTGTCAGTCACTGCATACATGCCTCCCAGCATGTGCATCCACATAGTCATATTGGTTGGTGCCATCATGTACTTAGAAAGAATTGCATCTTTCTCTATATTTTCTCTCCCCAGGCGATTCTCCTGCATATTCATGTGCATCAGTTGGTAGGAGAACATCCATGAGCCTTTGCTATGCGTGTGACTTCCCATCACACCCAGGGGGGCAAAATTACCTGCTGATGCATGCATACAATGCTCCTGTCCATGGCTATGCTCAGGCCACAGACTTAGCAGGCATAATACGATTAACAAACTAGTGGTTTTCATATTTTTGGTATGTTAGCGTTAGCGACAGTCAATTTGTTTCTGCTAAAGTAAATGCTAGTCAGCAGGACGTTTATGAGGCAAATCATATTCAAGAAAAATGGAGCAAATAATTTTTTCAGTAAAAATGTAAAAGCTCAACATTTTAACAATCCTCTTTTGATGCTGTTAACTTCTTACTAAATGGTATAAAGCTGAAAGCTTAGCGTAATGACATATCATCTATCTATTTTTGCTGATTTTTTTAACCAAATAGAGAAAGTATGCAAACTCTGATTTTTTTTAAGAACTCGTGTTTACTCCTAATCTGCTGTCTATCACTGTTTTTTACAGCTTGTACCGGAGGTGGAGCAGAAGAACAACAGGCTACAACAGACCAGGAAAATACCGAAACCCAAGATAACGCAGATAGCGCAGTTTCTCCGGAGATAGATGCTTTGGCAAACCCTATGCAGGTAAAAGGTGTAGGTCCCATTCAGGAAATTGAGCTTGGGTCTACTATTGATGAACAAATGGCACAGCAGGGAGGTTCTTCTTCATTTTTGATGCAACAGGAATTTTAGGAGCTGGGTTGGCATTATCCGGATATGGATCTAATGTCAATACTTGCTTGGGAAGAGGGGCTGGTACTGGATGAGGCTAATATTGGCGCCAATAATTTAGAAGTAAAGGTAAAAACGGCAATCAACAGCGGAATCTGCCCTCTTTGCCAGACTCCTTCATCACATATTCACAGCCATTACTGTAGAAAAATAGCTGATCTTCCATTATCTCTAAAAGAGACTACTATAATTTTAAATGTAAAGCGCTTCCGCTGCATGAATGAGCGTTGTAGTAGAAAAATCTTTTGCGAGCGTCTAGGATCTATTCCTGTATATAGTAGACGCACCAGAAGAATGGAACATCGTCTTAAGGAAATTGGATACCAATTAGGAGGACAAGCAGGGGCATATTTAGCTTCTTTGCTAGGTATGCCTGTAAGTGATACAACATTGATCAGAATCCTGAAGGCTACTGAAACTATGTCTTTTATTACTCCAAAGGTATTGGGAGTAGATGATTGGTCTTTAAAAAAGGGGCAGACTTACGGTACTATTCTGGTTGACTTAGAAAAGCAACAACCTATTGAGCTACTTCCTGATCGTGAAGCTGAAATACTGGCTACTTGGCTAAAGACTCACCCAGGAGTAGAAATCATCAGCCGAGACAGAGCTAGTTGCTACTCAGAAGGAGCTAAAGAAGGTGCCCCTGATGCTATACAGATTGCTGACAGGTGGCATCTTCTCAAGAACCTAGGGGATGCATTAAAAAGAATGATGGAAAAACAGCATGCTGAATTAAGAATGGCAGCTAAAGCACTAGCTACAAAGCAACAACAACAAAAGATTGAAGATATTATGCCTGATGCTGTCACTGGTCCTGCTGTTTCGCTTTTATCTCCAACAGCTCAGAGGGCTGTGGTCTTTCAAGAGGTAAAATCGCTTTTAGCTCAAGGCTATTCCAGTAGAGTTATCGCCAGACAGCTAAAAATTGGCCGCAATACCGTGAATAGATACAGAAATTTTGAGCATTATCCGGCAAAAAGCCGCCCAAAAAGTCAGCAGTCAACAGTACTTCCTTTTAGGGAATACCTAGCTAAACGCTGGCAAGACGGGGAGAGGAATATAAAGCAGCTATGGAGAGAAATAAAAAAACAGGGTTACCAAGGTAGCCTTGGCAGTGTCTACCGTTTTTTTGAAAATATTCCAAAAGATGCTGATGCCGTACCTTTGCCGGAATTAGAAGTGAAAAATTGGACTCCTAGGAAGGTTCAATTCTTACTCAGCAAGAAAGAGCAAGATATCAATATGGAAGAGCAGAACTTTCTGAATCTTTTTTTTGAGATTTGTCCTCAAGCAAAAAAAGCAAGGGGAATGGCTTTGAGTTTTCATACCATCTTTGAGAAAAAAGATGCCAAAGCACTGCCAGATTGGATACTGCAAGCAAAAGATAGTGGCATAGCGGCACTCAAAAACTTCGCTACAGGATTAGAAAGTGATTATGCAGCCGTGGAAGCTGCCGCTACCTATCATTGGAGTAATGGTCAAGTGGAAGGGCAAGTAAACCGACTCAAACTCATCAAAAGGCAGATGTACGGTCGTGCTGGCTTTGAATTACTCCGCAAAAGAGTGGTCAATCACTATGCCTCAGGTTGATATCATCAAAAATGAAGAAGAACCAGCAGGGACAGAAAATCTTTGAAAGCTATTGCACGGCTTGTCACAAAATTGAAGAACGATTTATAGGACCAGGTCTTAAAGAGGTAACTACTCGCAGAAGTCCTGAATGGATTATGAATATGATACTTAACCCGGATGGTATGGTAAAAGAAGACCCCATAGCAAAGCAACTTTTACAGGAATATCTGTCTCCCATGGCTAACCAGAATTTAACAGAAGAACAGGCAAGACAAATACTGGAATACTTCAGGACATTGAGTGAAGTGGATAGCCTTAATCATCAATCTTAAGTTATTTACTGATGTTACGCAAGATCTGCCAGATTTCGGAAATCTGGCAGATATACACCCTCCTCTTAGCATTTTGCACAATGATTTGCGTAACGTCAGTTGCTTATCTGTTTTCTTACTAGGTTTTCAAACGCCCCAACCCCTTAATCAAAGTAATACATAAGCCAAGAAAAGTAAGCAACCAGGCAATCAGCGCCACATAAATAAAGCCAGTGGGTATGAGTTGCAAATAAGACAATTCCAGCGCCTGACTCAACCGCCAGGTACATACCGTATACATGCCTAAGGGGAACACCATTCCCCAGTATTGTGGATGGTAAAAAAGCGGAATCTTGTTATAGAGATGCCTCCATATACCTAATATGATGATAATGGGTATCCACCAGGTGCCGGTAGCCCAGAAGAAAAGGCTAAAACCCTTAAGAAAAGGAATAAACTCCAGAAGACCTGTGGTCTCTTCAATAGTTAATATGAGTGTCGCGCCAGACAAAGTACTAATAGCTACAGCTCCCATATTGATCCAGAAGGGAGGCGCAAATTCTTCTGCCCGCATAGGAAAGAATGTGAGCCTGTAAAATATCAGCGTGATCAGGATGATGTACAACATACAGCCTAGTAAAAAACCGGAAAGGGTTAAGAACAGCACTCTTTCCTCTGGAAAAGGTAATTGGTCAGAGAGTAATGTGCCTAGTATAGAAACAGCTTGTGTAGCAACCACAATTACTAACCAGATACCATTGATACCTTTTTCCAGGGGAGGTTTTACCTTTTTTACCGTAATGAGTACAAAAAAAGAATAAATCAAAACCACCCATAGAATCAAAGAAAAAAACCATAGAATAATAGCCGGTCCATACATATCTCTCAAAAGAATGTATTGTACTCCTAAAATGCAGGAAGCCGCCACCAGCGTAAAAAAACCAGCTCCTTTTGCGTGCGAATCAAAGTCTTCCATAAAAGAGGGGAAGAAAAATAGTATGCGTAATAGCAACATGCACAACAACACAACAAAGGCTACATTATTAATCCAGAAAAGAATATCGCTGATGGCAGGGAAGTCCAAAAGATGAGCTGCAATGGAAACAATACCTGTTGACATCACCAAAGCAAAGTATGCTGGAAACAAGCTTTTAACCTCTGCTTTGAGTAGAGAAAATATCTTCATAACATTCATTTATCCTGTTTATGTTGAGTAACTTCTTGTAGAATGTCTTGATGCAATAACGCACCTTACTAAGGGCACTTTTCTAATATTAATCAGCCAAAAAGATGGTATTAATCATTTGAAATGGAAGTTTAAAAAAAGTTATTGCAGCTGTTATTGATTCTCAGATCATGGATTTTGTGATTCAGTTTATATTCATTAATTTAATTATTCGCAAATATAAGCTATCATCAATAAGTAAAATTACTAATTTTTTAATTACTGAATACATAAAATGATGACAAGCCCTGAGCTTTAACTTTCAGGGATTTTTTTAATAATGACTGTTTAAACCAACCGGCCATATGTTCAAAATATTTGCAACGCTAAACAGAAAGGCTTTACTGAATGCTACCCTCGCCATGATTCTGGTCATTGTGCTGGTGTATGTTGGCTCCCGGGACCTGCAAAACTTTGATGCTGCCCTTATAGCCTACCTGTTTGGGACTATATTTGCCATTTTTGGCATTGTCTACCGCTATTCTGTATGGCTACAACGCCCACCGACCAGGCTTTACTGGCAACGGACCTGGCAATTTGTGTTTAGCAAAAGGTTTATTCCTTATACCGGATTTGTCATTAGCCAGTTTGTCAAAAACATTCTGTTTCAGCGTTTTATATATCCGCGGGGAAGAACCCGCTGGGTAGGACACTTTCTGCTGGCTACCGGCTGCATGCTGGCCTTCCTAGTAACCATTCCTCTCACCTTTGGCTGGATACATTTTACGCTTAAGCCGGATGCTATCAATATCTATGAAGCACATTTGTTTGGCTTTCCTGTTTCTGAATTTACATTGGGCGGATTTGTTGCTTTTAACGCTTTTCACATCCTTAACTGGTGCTCTTTGTTCGTGATTATTGGTGCTATTATGATGATGCGCCGCCGCCTAACCCATGGAGGGCTTATTGCTACGCAATCTTTCCAAGACGATTGGCTACCACTGGTTTTACTGCTGGCAATTTCTGTTACAGGTTTGGGGCTAACTTTTGATTACTCCTTCATGCAGGGCAAAACGTTTGAGTTTATGTCAGTTACACATGCCATTACGGTAATTTTATTTCTGGTGTGGATTCCTTTTGGTAAATTTTTTCACATTTTCCAGCGCCCTGCTCAGTTGGGCAGCAACGTATACCGAAGAGAAGGAGAAAAACAGGGCATGGCAGTATGCCCTCATACCGGTGAGGAGTTCGCAACGCAACTTCATATCAACGATCTTAAAAAAGTAACCAAAGAATTAGATTTCAATTTTGATTTGGAGAACGGAAGCAGCCACCTTGATTACAGCCCGGAAGGGAAGCGGTCAGCACTTGCAAAAGCACATCTGGCGGCCCGTAATCAGCAGGGAAAATTCTTTGGATAATACTTACTACTAAAAACTAAGAGTATGGCAAAGCTACCGATTTCGGTTGATAAAATAATAGAAAACTATGGCCCTCATAAGGCCTATGCTCCCAAACAGGGCTTCCATGGCCACGCCGATCCCGATAAGCTGGTAAAAACACATTGCTGTTTTTGCGGAATGCAGTGCGGTTTACAGTTAAAAGTAAAAGACAATGCTGTAGTGGGTTTTGAACCCTGGATGGAATTCCCTTTCAACGAAGGCCGTATGTGCCCTAAGGGAGTCGCTCGCTATCTACAGAATAACCATGCTGACCGCCTGCTGTCTCCCCTTGAGCGAGTAGAAAGTGAAGGTTTTAAAGCAGTGGACTGGGAAACAGCCATGAGCAGAACGGTCACCGAAATCAAACGTATCCAGAGTACTTATGGAAATGATGCTTTTGCCATGCTCTCAGGTGTGTCGCTCACCAATGAGTTGAGTTATATGGTCGGTAAGTTTGCCCGAGTAGCACTTAAAACAGCCAACCTTGATTATAACGGCCGACTATGTATGGTAAGCGCTGGAGCAGGCAACAAAAAAGCCTTCGGTCTGGACCGCATCTCTAACAGTTGGGTTGATTTAAAACACGCGGAAGTGATCATGATCTGCGGGTCAAACGTCAGTGAGACTTTTCCTACCCTGATCCATTATATTTGGGAAGCCCGTGACAATGGCGCCAAACTTATCGTCGTAGATCCTCGGGTAACTCCTGTGGCCCGCACTGCCGATCTGCATCTGCCCGTACGTCCGGGTACTGACTCGGCTTTATATGGCGCTATGTTACAGCAACTGGTAGAAAATGACTGGCTGGATCATGATTTTATTAATCAACATACCAGTGGGTTTGATGCAACTATTGCCGCCGTAAAAGACTATAGTCTTGAGTGGGCTGAAAAAGTAACGGGCATACCTGCAGAAAGTATTAAGCAGGCCGCAGCTATGTGGGGCCAGGCTAAAACCAGCTTTATGATGCATGCCCGAGGGATAGAGCACCACTCCAAAGGCGTTGACAATGTGTTAGGGTGTATCAATCTGGTATTGGCTACCGGTAGAATTGGTAAACCTTATTGCGGGTATGGCACCATTACCGGTCAGGGAAATGGACAGGGAGGGCGTGAACACGGGCATAAATGTGACCAACTCCCCGGTAACCGCGATATTACCAACCCGGAACATCGTAAATATATCGCAGACGTTTGGGGCATTGATGAGAAAGATATGCCCGGCAAAGGACTTACAGCTTATGAAATTCTGGAGGCCATTCACAGAGGTGAAATTAAGGGCTTAATATCAATCTGTTTTAATCCGGTGGTTTCTTTACCAAATAATAATATGGTGCGTGAGGCACTGGAAAAGCTGGAGTATTATGTAGCCATTGATTTCTTTTTGAATGAAACTGCACGGCATGCCAATGTAGTACTGTCGGGTGCCCTACATGAAGAGGAAGAAGGGACCGTTACCTCGGCCGAAGGCCGGGTGATAAAAATCAATGCAGCAGTAACTCCACCTGGAGATGCACGTACCGATGCTTCTATATTAAAAGAACTAGCGGCACGCCTGGGCGCTGGCGATAAATTCGCTTTTAAAAACAGTGAGGCGATTTTTAATGAACTCAGGGTAGCTTCCAAAGGGGGGACAGCGGATTATTATGGAATCACTTATGAGAGAATTGTGAAAAACTATGGGGTTTTCTGGCCCTGTCCTAGCCTGGACCATCCCGGTACCCCAAGACTGTGGGAAGACAGGAAATTTGCTACTCCCGACGGAAAAGCGCATTTCAATCCGGCACCTTACCGTGATCCGGGCGAACCTACTGATAAAGAATACCCTGTAGTCCTTACCACAGGAAGGGTTGTCTCACAGTACCTGAGTGGTACTCAAACACGTCGCATTGGAAAACTGCTTGATCAATACCCTGAACCCCTATTGGAAATCCACCCGAGCCTTGCCCAGCAATTTGGTATCCAGGACCGTGACCTGGTAAAGGTAGTCACCCGAAGAGGGGAAGCAGAGTTTCCGGCACAAGTAGTAACCACCATACGGTCCGACACTGTTTTTATCCCCTATCACTGGGGCGGAAGCAAATCAGCCAACCAGCTAACCATAGGAAATCTTGATCCAATCTCAAAGATTCCTGAATTTAAGGTGTGTGCCTGTAAGCTGATTCCCTTAGGACGAAAAGCGCCACCAGTATCTGAATCTGATGCTTACCAGAGTGTTTAATATTTTTTCAATTATATACAGAATAGACTTATGGCAGAACCAGAGAAGAATTTTGATCAGGACATGGAATTTTTTGTGGATATGCAGCGCTGCATTAGTTGCCATGCCTGTGAAACGGCTTGTGCCGAATGTGAAACCAACGGGCAGGAAACCATGATCCACGTAAATTATGTAGACAGAGCGCATTCTGTACAAACTACTGTGCAGGTCTGTATGCATTGCGAAGATCCTGCCTGCGCTAATGTGTGCCCTGCTGATGCCATTTCAAAAGACAGCAATGGAGTAGTTCATTCAGCTAACACTTCCCGCTGTATTGGTTGTTCCAATTGCGTAATGGCATGTCCTTTTGGTGTACCTAAAAAGATGGAAGCAGCCGAGCTTATGATGAAGTGCAACCTTTGCTATGACCGCACCAGTGTAGGAAAAAAACCTATGTGTGCAACTGTGTGTCCCAGCGGAGCCTTGTATTATGGAACGCGGGAAGAGATGCGGAAGAAACGTCCGAATAGTGATCCTGTCAATACCTTTAAATTTGGTGCGCAAACAGTGCATACCAAAGTGAATGTGATGATGCCAAAAGGAAGTAAAGAACTAAAAGTACATTAAGATAATTGACCGATGGCTTACGAACCCAAAGAAAAGAATCCGCCAAACTGGAAGGGAGACTTTCCCATACGTCAGGATGAAGCAACGCATGTTACGCGCCGTGAATTTGCCAAGTTTCTTTGCCTCCTTTCAGGGGGGCTGGCGCTGGGCAATGGCTATGTCGTACTAAGTTCTTTTGCCTACCCCGATAAGGAACTGGAAGGAGAACATCTTGTATGTAATACTTCAGAGGTGCCGGTTGGAGGCATGACGATGTTTGCCATCAAGGGTACTAAAGAAATTCCCTATATTTTAATCCATTTAGCAGAAGGGGAATGGCGTGCCTTTGAGCAGAAATGCACTCATCTTTCCTGCGCAGTAGTGTATCGCGATGAGGTTAAGAAAATTGAATGCCCCTGCCACAACGGTTGGTTCAGTGCTGATACCGGCGAAGTACTGCAAGGTCCCCCACCCCGTGCCCTTCCGCAGTTAAGTGTGGTCGTACGGAATGAGAAAGTGTATGTGACTGCGTTTAAAGATACAATAAGCTAAACAAAAAAGTTATGAGCAGTTTCAGAGTTACCCAAAACCAGAGCCATCCCAATAAAACTAATACCTTGATGCTGGGTATTATCATGTTATTAATAGGCATTCTCAGCATACAGATATGGCTCCTCTATAGTGCCCTCAACAATGCCCTGGATGAAAACCAGGATCTTGCCATTGCTGCTTTCATCGGTTCCCTTCTCCTCTTCTTTACCGGGCTGTGGCTGCTCAAGTATCTGCCTGATGCCAGAGGAAGATTTCTGAAAAAAGAGTTATCAGAGAACAAGTACAAATAAAAATGGAAAATTAGAGCTAAGCAGAGGACCATTGAGCTCTTGGGGTGAATCTGAAGTATTTTGAGTTTCTTTTTTCATGATGGTGATCTTAAGTTGAGGATAACTTAGAACAGAAGAACAACTATACACCCTTAGTTTTTAACATTACTGATATGTACAAAAACTGTTTTGAGCTTTCCGACATAAAACTTTTGCCTTATGCCGGAAAGTTTCTATAAGATGTTCAAATATCGCATCAATTACTCCGTAATTTCAGTAGTAGGTCCAAAGAACTCAAAATGAATTCGTTCCTGCGGCACTCCCCAGGCTGTAATAGCATGATACAACATTCTCATAAATTCCTTAGGTCCGCAGAAGTAAAAGTCAGCTTCCTTACTCGGTAATAAATCTTGGATCAGATCTAGATTGATAAAACCCTTTGCATCATAATCTTTCCCTAAAATATCATTAGGCCCTGGTCTCTCATAACAGATGTAGGTATTTATATGATCATACTGCTGATCTATACTTTTAATATGGTCCTTAAAAGCGTGTTCTTTGCCATTTCTTGCTCCATGAATGTACCATACAGGGCGTTTTGAACCTTCCGCAACCAATGTATTCAACATACTCATCATAGGAGTTTGCCCTACTCCACCACTGATCAGCACTACTGGCAGAGATAGTTCTTTATTCAAATAGAAGTTTCCGGTAGGTATATGAACAGGTGCGACTGAGCCTTCCTGTAAATGGTCATGAAAATAGTTGGAGGCCACTCCCATCGGATACTCCTCAGGGTCAGTTACACCAGGCTCCCGTTTGATACTGACCCTATAGTAATCTTTGTCTGGTGAATCTGATAGGCTATAGTTACGCAACACCGTATGCTCTAGCCCGGGAATTTTCAGTTTGAAAGTAAGGTATTGTCCGGGTTCAAAACCAGCAATAGCTTTTCCATCTTCAGGTTGTAAATAAAAAGAAGTAATCATACTGCTTTCTTTCACTTTGCGGGCGATGACAAAGTTTCGGAATCCTTCCCATCCTCCCTTTTGTGTAGCGCCAGCATGGTATATCTCCTGTTCCCGCTTTATAAATACATTGGCTAGCAGTTGATAGGCTTCTCCCCAGGCTTCTATCACTTCATCAGTAGCAGCATCGCCAAGTACATCTTCAATAGCTCGTAAAAGATATTTACCTACAATAGGATAATGTTCCGGACGAATGTCAAGCCCGGCATGCTTCTGAGCCACGCGCTCTACTAAAGGAATTACTTCCTCCAGATTTTCTATATGCAAAGCATACTGATAAATGGCATCTGCCAGGCTTCTCGACTGCATCCCCGTAGCCTGATGACTCATGTTAAATATATTTTTTAACTCAGGATGATGCTGAAAAAGCAGCTCATACATTCTGATGGTAATGGCATTCCCATGTTCTTTTAAGGCTGGCGTTGTGGCTTTAACTACTTGAATAGTTTCTGATGAGAGCATAAATAATGCTGGTTAAAATTTTAAAAGATAAAAAGATATTTTAGTCTTTTAATACCCAATAATAGAGTATATAGTTTCAAAGCTAACCGAAGTTTTTTACAAAAAACGGGCAATAGGATTTCCAAAATAAGGATCAGCATACATTAACGTTTTATAATGCTAAAACATCCGATTATTTATTCTCCTTCTTATCTTTTCTCTCATTCGGATCCTCAATATATTCAGGACGCAACTCATCCGAATTGATATAGCATACCGGACTAGCATTTCTCACGGAAGTATCAGCTTTTTCTTTGTTTCTATTTTTCTTTGGCATAGCATACATTTATTTAGTACAATATTGATTCACTATAAACCAGGCTCTCAATCATAAATGATCAGACTCATTGGAGTTTCTATAAACTTATGTTATTTATCACGTTTCCTTCGTAGAGAAGATTCTAATTCCTAAATCTTTCCATATTCTTTTCGCTTAATTGTATACTAATTTAATCTCCGAAAGATGAAAATATTAGTAATAGAAGATGAAGCTGATATGCGTAATAATATCATAGAATCGCTGCAGGCAGAAAATTACCTGATAGAAACAGCCATAAATTATGATACAGCGCTTGAGAAAGTACACCTTTATGAATATGACTGTATCCTTCTGGATATATCTTTACCTGATGGTAGTGGTTTGGATATATTGAATGAGTTAAAAAAAAGCAATAAAGCAGAGGGAGTAATCATTGTTTCTGCTAAAAACTCGCTGGATGACCGGATACAGGGGCTTAACCTGGGCGCTGATGATTATCTATCCAAACCTTTTCATATGGCAGAACTGCATGCCCGCCTGAAATCTGTGCTACGCAGGAAAAAATTTAATGGCTCCAACAAAGTTAACGTGCAAAACTTGATCATAGATCCGGATGAACGCAGGGTAATAGTAAATGGAGAAGAGTTACAACTTAACCGTAAAGAGTTTGACATATTATTATACTTCGTTTCCAACAAAAACCGCCTGGTGAGCAAGTCAGCACTTGCGGAACATGTGTGGGGTGATCAGATTGACGAAGCGGATAGTTTTGAGTTTGTTTATTCACAAATCAAGAATCTTAGAAAAAAACTAAAAGACCAACAGGCAGCCATGGAGATTCAGGCTGTATACGGTGTGGGTTATAAACTGGTGTTGGCGTGAAATTACTGAATTATACCTCATCCTACTTCATAGGACTATTGCTGATCATCATATCGGTTTGGGCCATTATCTTTTATTTTGTTATGCTGGATGAGATTTACGATAGTATTGATGATGGGTTACAAAACTCCAAAATACTGATTATTCAGAAAGCAGCTAATGACAGTACGGTTCTATATCAAAGTAGCTTTCAGGAAGGCAATTATGCGATCAGGAAAATTTCGCCCAATGAGGCTATCACGCATGATGACACCTATCAAGACACTACCCTATACATGTTTAATGAAGAAGATTATGAACCGGTAAGAATGCTCAGATCAGTATTTCTTCTTGATCAACAATACTATGAGTTGAGCATCATTACCTCTATGGTAGAGGAAGATGACCTGATTGAAGACCTGCTATACGCTATTTTGTGGCTTTATCTGGGACTAGTCGCCAGTATGATTGTGCTCAACAACCTTCTACTGCAACGTATCTGGCAGCCTTTTTATAAGTTACTCAGATATTTAGAACGATTTCAGCTGGACCGACCAGAGTCAGTGCGTATACAAAAGACACAAGTTGAAGAATTTAACATCTTGAATGATACGATCAGTAAGCTTTTACAGAGTAATATCAATGTTTACAATCAACAAAAACAATTTATTGAAAACGCTTCCCATGAGTTGCAAACACCCCTTGCCATTAGCCTGAATAAACTAGAGCTAATTATAGGGAAAAATGACCTGACAGAAACACAACTCACCGGCTTAATGACTGTCATAAACAATCTGGAGCGTCTTACCCGGATGAATAAATCCCTGCTATTACTTTCCAAAATTGAAAACAGGCAGTTTCAGGATGTTGAAAAAGTGTCAGTTGATAAGCTGGTAAAAAATTTATGCGATGATTTTAAGGATCAGGCTGACTTTAGAGAGATTGAGTTCAGTTTACAGATAATCTCACCTTGTGAGAAACATATGAACCCAGAACTTGCGCGCATCATGATCTCAAATTTATTCAAGAATGCTATCGTTCATAATACAAGAGGAGGCTTAATCTCCATAAATGTCAACTACGACGGCTTTAGCATCTCTAATACCGGTATAGAGGAGCCATTGGATTCAGGCCAAATATTTGAGCGTTTCTATAAAAACAATACCAGAGTTCACTCTACAGGCTTGGGCATGGCAATTGTAAAATCCATAGCCAGTTTATACGATATTACTATACAATATAGCTACCGACAGCAACAGCATCATTTCAACATGCGATTGTAGGTCAATGATAGAAAATAACAGAAGCTTTCCGCTATTCCCAATTCTTTCCAGTTTTGTTATTGACCTTTGGGATATAATTAATTTAAACCCAAAAACTAATAACATGAGAATCATTATTTCACTTTTCATATTTAGTGGTGCGTTGATGTCTTGCGCACAGGATATTAATCTCAATGACATACCCTCAGTAGTATTGAATACTTTTAAAACTAATTTTCCCGATGCCCGGGATGTAGAATGGGAAAAACATGGAGATGATTACGAGGTGGAATTTGACCACAACCAAATAGATCATAATGCTTACATTGATGCTATGGGCGAGCTTATTCTTTACAAATACGACATCAGGCCAAGCGAACTTCCTGAAGCGGTAAAAAATACCATTCAGGTAGATTTCAAAGACTATCAGATTGATGACGCGGAACTCGTGGAAAAAGGCGGAGAAAAGCTCTATGATGTAGAATTGGATAGTAACTTAGCAGATCGTCAGGTAGTCTTAACACAAGATGGTCAGGTGACAGAAAATGCTTATTCCTTTATTGATTAATCATCAATTGAAAAGAGGCTGTCTAAAACATCAGGACAGCCTCTTTTCAATTCGTTTTCTTTACCCTTATTCCCTTTTCATAATATAATGGGGGATCCTAATTTGAGTATCTCAAGTTCATATACCTCACTTTATTTTTTACCTGAACAGCATAAGTTATTATAGAAAGTCCATTACATGAATGTCAAATTAAGTACTGTCCTACTTTTTATCTCTTTAGTGTGTCTGTTACATAATACATTTGCTCAGCAAAATGATGGTAAAGCAAAAGATTTCTTAACCACACAAATTGAATATACTTCAAAGGGCTTTCAATTTACCTCCCCAGACAATAAGTTTCAGTTGCAGATTGGTGGCAGGCTTCAGTTCAGGTTTGCCACGCCTAATGACCAGAACCCCATTACGTTTGCGAATTTTGCACCTGAGCGGGAGACAATATTTAAAATCAATCGGGCGCGACTAAAAGTAGGAGGCCATACTTTTCAACCCTGGTTAAAGTATTATTTTGAGTACGAACTGGGTGCTTCAAGATTACTGGACTTCAGGATAATGAGTGAAAAATGGCCCTGGCTGAGTTTCAAATTAGGACAGTGGAAGACAGAGTATACCCGAGAGAGGATGATTTCAAGTGGCAATCAGCAGATGATGGAACGCTCAATCATTAACCGTCCCTTTACCATAGACAGGCAGCAAGGTTTCACAATGTACGGGCATATCCAAAAGTCTAAATTAGCTGACTTTAACTATCATCTGGCTGTGCTTACCGGAACGGGCATTAATGCCAGGGAAAATGATGACGAAAACCTAATGTACACTGCCCGTGTTCAGTGGAATTTTTTAGGAGAAGCAGTGCCTATGATAGGTTCAGACCTGGAAGGTCGTCAAGAACCCTTGGCTTCAGTGGCCTTGGCAGGGGCAACCAACAGGAGCCGGTATACCAGGTTTTCTTCTTCAGGGGGAGGAAGCCTGGCTGGTTTTGAGATAGGGGAAGCCGGACAGTATACCGTTAACCAATGGTTGTTTGAAACGGCTTTTATGTACCGTTCATTCAGTTGGCATAGTGAGATGCACCTGAAAGACATAGATGATCATATCAACCAAACTTTCACTCGTCTGAGAGGAGGATTCTGGCAGGCAGGCTATGTGCTGAATCACGAATCAGATACTACAAAACCACTTTTTGAACCGGCCCTCCGTTATGCAATTTTCCAACCATCTATTGGCTTTCCTGAATATGCCAGAGAAGAGTTTTCTTTAGCCTTAAATTGCTTCTTCAGCAGACATGCGAATAAGCTGACTGCAGATGTCTCTTACTTTGAATTTGAGGAAGGTGATGTAGATATCTCTTATCAAAGCTGGAGATTTAGGGTGCAGTATGAAGTTTCCTTTTAATAGCTAATTTTAAGTCGCTTTAAAACCGGAAAAGTCATTTTAATGAACTTGTGTATTAATAAAAGTGATTTGACAGTTTAAATTTTTTAATATCAAAATATAATGCGTTAACTTTGTGTTAATTTTATAAGTTGTATTTGTAGTAGTGTTCTGCTAATTATTTGCTTTTCTATCAGTCAACCTGATTAATTTTTATCGTCTAAACATAAGCCATTTGGTCTTGTAAGAAGGGTTCAGAGAGCGCTAGCATTTACTGAAAACACAAAGCATTATGAAAACTCCATACGAAAAAACATTTAAATATGGGCTTCAGCGCCTTTTATTCGGCAAAACCAAGAAGAAGACACGCACTTTTTACACAGGACTTCTTTTGCTTTATATTTTTATTTACCTTCTGATAGAAAGTGTTAGGCTGTTTTGAAAAAGTAGCTCGTGTATAGGAGATATTGATATTTTTTAACTTATGGTGAAAATTATAAGATTCTTGAAAGAAAAAGTGTGGACAGTCCACGGAATGGCAATACTTTTTATATTGTGTTTATGTTTATATTTTGAAAGACCCATTTTAGGAGTACTAACCTCAACATATCTCCTTTTATTTTTATCTAGAAAACCGCGGAGGTAAAATATATTTGATCATTTAAAAATTTTATCGTGACTTTCATAACCCTAGTAATTTTCTGAGCGGTAACCTAAACTTAATGAAATAACAATTTTGAAATACCAAGCAAACCACCAATTCCTAAAGTAAACAACCCTGCTAAAAACATGCGTATCCTGGGACCATGCAGTAAGCATCCTATACGCAGCCCATAGACAAAAAGTGTGACATAGATTAAGCATTCTGCCAGCATCACTGCAGTTGCTACTGAAAACAATCCTACAGCTGCAATTAACAACATCAGTATGGGCAAGTAGGCTGAAGACAGAATCGGTCGGGTCTCATGCCAAATGATAAGAAGCTCTTTTTGTCCAGCTTTTTCTTTCCCGCAATTACCTGACTGATTGTTTCGCTGAATGCTTCGGCATGGGCTACCGAAAGTGAAGTCCCAAACAAAAGCAACATTCCGTGCCAAGCCGATAGTTGATGATCTTTGAAAGATAGCAACACCGCCAATATGGTAATAGATCCATAGAGTGTTTTTGAAATAAATGCTTTGCTAAAAAATTTCTCTGTCATCATCAGTAAGAATGGTTGTATTTTAATAACCTATTTCGGTGTGCTCATAATCTTAACCTCTTCATGGTTGTTTTTAATTTTTTTCCATCAGATACTCGGCCACAGCCTGATAAGCTGGTAGCGAATAGGCATCGTTGGCGGCATTAGCTGCAACCGGGTGCGAAGCTAGCCGTACAATCACCATTTCAGCTTTTGGGTCAATGTAGATAGCCTGTCCGTGCACCCCACGGGCGCTAAAGGCTCCGTGTTCATTTTCAGTCTTCCCAGTCGGGCATAACCACCACATATTGCGGTACGACCAGCCTTTGAGTTCAGTGTGATCTGATTTAGCGAAAGCTTCCTGACTCCCCCCTTTCTCAATATCTTCCACCGCAGCTTGCGGAATGATCTGCTTGCCTTGCCACTCTCCTTTGTTACGAATCATCTCTCCAAAGCGGGCCAGATCGCGCAGCCCGGCGTTAAAGCCACCTCCGGCAAAGGGAGTCCCTAGGCCATCCACCTGGTAATAGCTGTCTTGTTCCACACCTAACCGGCTCCAGATTTTGTCAGACAATAACTCGTCTACTGACTTACCCGTGGCCTTCGCCATAATCCAACCCAGCGCGTCGGCGTTGATGGTGTGGTAGCCAAAAGCTTCCCCGTGCTGTCCATTCTTTTTCACTGTTTCCAAGTACTCATAATATCCTATCGGACCGTCATAGTCTTCGGACTTGGGTAAAGGGCTTCCGGCTGCCGAGAAACTCCAGACTTCGGCGTTAGGATCAGCATAGTTCTCGCTGTATTCCAATGCGGTGGTTATGTCCATCACCTGTCGGACAGTGGCGTCGCCGAAGCCCGAGTTTTTTAGTTCCGGCACGTATTCCGCCACCAGTTTATGTTCGTCAATCACTCCTTCAGCAACCAGGGCAGCTGCCAGGGTGCCAGTAAACGATTTAGTGAGCGACATCACAGCATGTACATCAGTTTCGTTCAACTCACTAAAGTAGCGTTCGTAGACTACCTTACCTTGATGTAAAATAATGATACCATCGGTATAATTTTTCCACAACGACTCCTCTCAAGTCATGGAATCTTGTGCATCCCACAGCAAATAAGTTATCGAATTCATATTTTCGCCCCGCTCGTATTCAAAAGAAATCGGAGCATCTAAACCGCCTGATACTTCGACTGTGGGTAGGAATTCCCGCATATGCACCACACTCCAGCGTATGGCTGGAAACTCAAAAAAAGATCCACCCGATACTTTTAGCACTCTGTCAGGAGGAGGTGGAAAGTCCTGCATCCAACCGAAATTGCTGGGTTCACTTTCTTTTGCCGAAAGATATTCTTTATGGTACTGGGCAACGCTCTCATTGAGTGTAAACTATAAGGTGATTGACAAAAGAAGATAAATGTATCAGAGAGAATATAGTATATTCATAGTACGTGATTTAATCCAGGGTTTGCACACCACAATTTTGTGCAACCATTTACCGGAAGTAGAGGCCGGTCAGCCACCACACACCAGGCGAAGTGGATATCCATGTTCAATGGGAATATTTTTTCCATTCATAGCCCAAGCAACCAGCGTTTCATCCTGTAATGCCTTAGACATAGGAACTCCGCGCGAGATGGGTACTTTGAAGGGATCACCACTGAGATGCATATCTTTGTCATAATAACCAATGTATACTGCATCCTCCTTGATGCACACATCTTCTAGTATATCTTTGAGGAGTGCGCCTGTCCATTCAGCGTTGTATATTGGGGGGGGGGGTGATTGTGCTCTTTATTTATCATATCTAATGAATAAAAAACTTGAAATATCTGATTAGGGCAGCTAACTACACTTTAAAATGTTTATGCTTAGTAGCATGTATTAACCATGAGAAAACTAATTTATAAGAAAAAAACCCGAATTTTACTTCGGGTTTTACAGCCAGCCTTGGAGGAGAAGCCTTAAAAAAATACTTATGGATTCTCACCACCTAAACTTAACTAAACAATGATAAAAAAATTACTACTCCTCTATCCATCTGCCAGCCTTATCTTTCTCAGAGAAATGGAAGCTTTTTAGTTTGATGCCCCCAACTACATTGGTTAACTGAGCAGCTTGCTTGAGCCAGTCTTTCATGGTAATAATTGCAGCTTTTTCAAAATGTCCAAGATGACCAAAATTATATTTGAGGTCCTCAATCAGCGTATCCATAGAAAAACCATGAGAATCCACATATTCTACATATAGCCTTACCTTAGCGTGAGACTTAAGTTTTTCCCTAAGTTTGATTAGCACAGGTTTCAAATCTGCCTCACTGGTTGTTCCGTCTATACGGAACCCAACAATGTCATCTCGCCGGGTTGTGATTGTTTCCATCATACTAAAAATTACTATATTAAAGTAGTTGCATTCTGGTTAATCTATATTTAGAGCATAAACTAGAATTGTACTCTACCCGATGATTTTGAGTAAGAAAAAGAAAAGCTGAATTTTGAGGTTACCATACACTCTAAACTCAGCTTTACCATGAAATATTTATTAGAATCAAAGATAAAAAAACTTTGAATGCCTTTCCTGTTGTCCGCCATTTGTCACGACAGAAATTTGTCTGGCAGTTTGTAAAAACAGTTATCAAAATGCGCACTGTGCAATTCTGTGAGTTAGCTACGGAACTGAATGATGAAGTACGAGAGACTTCAAATGAACGGCGCATCCAAGCTTTTTTCAAAGATGCTCTTCTTGATTATCAACAAGTAGCGGCCCTTCTATCTAGGTTTCTACCCCCCGGAGAAGTGAGTCTGAGTCTTGACCGTACGGAATGGGATTTTGGCCAGTGCCAGGTTAATATTTTATGTATCACCGCTTGTGTAGGTAAAGTGGGCTTGCCTTTATACTTTGAGATGTTGGATAATAAAAGTGGGAATAGCAACTATCAAGATCGGATCGATCTACTGAAGCAGTGTGTAAGGCTGCTAGGTAAAGCACGCATCGCTTCAGTCATTATGGATAGAGAATTTATCGGCCATCAGTGGCTGACTTGGCTTCAGAAGGCTGAAATTCCCTTCTGTGTCCGCGTTCCTAAACATCATACTATCACCTTGCGTAACGGTGAAACCTACCAAGCCGAAGAATTAATGGCTCACCAGTCTACACGGTACTTTCAAAATGCTATTGTGGATGGAGTAAGAGTTAATGTAGCTATTAGAAGACTGGCTAACCGAGAAATGTTGTATGTCATCGGTACTCACTTTGCTAAGCAGCTTCCGCACATATATCGCAAACGCTGGACCATAGAGGTTTTCTTTCAAAGTTTGAAAGGACGCGGTTTCAAATTGGAAGGTTCACATTTACGAAGTCTAGACAAGTGGAAAAAACTATTTGCTTTAGTGTGTATTGCTTTTGCTATTTGCCTGTCCTTAGGCAGAGAGTTCTTGGATAAAACACAAAAAGTAGCGATCAAAAAGCACGGCTATCCAGCCAAGAGTACTTTCCGCAGAGGGTTAGATTGGTTCCGGCAGTATTTAAAAGGCAAGCATCAAGCTGACTTTGATAGGCTGCTTAAACTATTTCTGCGAAGAGTAGAGCGAACTGGGGCCTGCGATTATCAACTGATAAATATCATCGGGTAGAGTACTAGAATTGTTATTACAAAGTACGCAAAGTAAAAATCAGGATACAATGATGTAAGTCTCTCACATTTGATGATTAAAATCATTTTATTCCCATAGGTCTGGAGCTATTCTTTCACTTCAAAAAATAATTTAATGAACCCTAAGCCTGATTTTGATATTGTGAAAAACCACCTTCAGAAAAGCATATCCCGACAAGCCCCGCTAAAGGAATTACTAGAGCAGATCATCAAGTGGATAGAAGCCCAGTCCAGTGAGTTTTTAGTTTCTATACTCGTTGGTGACAAAAGCACAGGAAAATGGCAAATAGGCGCTGCTCCCTCACTGTCACCTGATTTATTGGAACTTATCAAACTTGTGGTATTCAAGCAGTTGCCTGGTATCAACAGCAATTCATCTTTTGAACCGATAAGCAAAAGAATTATTTGGAAAGATAGTACTTACTCACTTCAGAATGGCTGGTGGGCCACTCCCATTCATTCCAGACTAAATGGTAAATTATTAGGCGCACTCGTGTTTTTTTTCAAGGAATTCAGATCGCCCAAAAAAGATGAGATTTCATTGATCATCAACGGTGTGGACTGGGCGGCTACGGTGATTGAGCAAAAAATGTCAGTAGATGCAGTATTGACACCTGAGGTTAGACAGAGGACGTATACTGAAGAACTGGAACAAAAAGTAAAGGAGCGCACTCGAGAGTTGACTGCTATGGTGAAGAAACTGGTAGAAACCAACCTTTCCCTGGAATACCAGATCCATGAAACCCGGCAGGCAGATGCGCAGGCAAAGAAAAATTATGCTTTGTACGTGGCAATTGCCCGCTACTTTCCTAAAGTGATGATTGTGGTCATCAACCGGGACTATCAGATTGTATTTTTGGATGGTGAAGAATTGCGAAAAATAGAGTTGAGCAAAGAAAATGTAGAAGGACATTCTGTAAAACAGGTGAAGAACTTCTCTACAGAATGGAAAAAACAAATGCTCACCTATGCGCAAAAAACCTTTCATGGTGGACATTATTCTTACGAGATCAAATACAAAGCGAATAGTTACAAAGTCAACACTATGCCGTTGGATGAGGGTCACCTAGATGTAAACCTGGTGATGTTTGTTTTTACCAATATTAGCGAGCAAAAAAGTACTGAGCAGAAAATGCTTAAAGCCCTGAAAAAAGAAAAAGAACTCAGCGAGCTAAAATCCCGCTTTGTATCCATGGCCTCTCATGAGTTCAGAACGCCATTGAGCACCATCTTGTCTTCTGCCAACCTGATTGCCCGCCTGAATGAGCCAGGGAAGGAAGATAAAAGGCTGAAAAATGTGGAACGCATTAAATCCAGCGTAAAGAACCTGATAGATATTCTCAATGAGTTCCTTTCTCTGGGAAGGTTGGAAGAAGGGGCTTTACAGATGAAGAAAGAGATCTTTGACCTGATGGAGTTTATGGAAACCATTGTTCAGGAGTTGCAGCATGTACAGAAGCCGGGACAGGAAGTACAGCTTACTTCCGATCAGGAAACCATCCAGGTCAATCTGGATAAGCAGTTTACCCGAAATGTTTTTTTGAATCTTTTGTCTAACGCACTTAAATATTCTCCACCAAATGAACCAGTGGACTTGATTATAAATACTAATGATACATCTCTCACCGTAAAGATTATAGATCAGGGGATTGGTATACCGGAAGATGAACAGCAGAATTTGTTCAACCTGTTTTTTAGGGCACGTAATGTGACCAATATTGAAGGCACAGGCTTAGGACTGCCCATTGTCAAAAAATACATAGAACTTATGAATGGGGAAATTACTTTTGACAGTAAACTGGAGCAAGGCTCTACTTTCACAATCACGCTACCCTTAGACCAGGAAGAAAATGCATAAAATAGTATTGATAGAAGATAATGCTGATGTCAGAGAAACCACCGCCGATATTCTTGAATTGGCGAACTATGAGGTAATCACTGCTGAAAGCGGAAAGCTAGGCATAGAAAAGGCCACCGAGCATCAACCTGACCTGATCATCTGCGATATTATGATGCCCGGCCTGGATGGTTATGGAGTGCTGCATATCCTCAGTAAAAAAGCGGAAACCGCCAGTATTCCTTTTATTTTTCTCACTGCCAGGGCAGAAAAAGAAGATGTGCGCAAAGGCATGAACCTGGGTGCGGATGACTATCTAACCAAGCCTTTTGAAGAAATGGAGCTGCTGAATGCGGTGGAAAGTCGTCTGCGCAAAAATGAAATCCTGAAGAAGGAATACGCTAATAATATCAATGGGCTCAATGAATTTTACACAGAAGCCAGTGAATATAAAGAACTGAAAGACCTCTCCAAAAAGAGAAAGATCAAGACGTACAAAAAGAAAAAAGGCATTTTTCAGGAAGGCGTCAAAGCTGATATGCTTTACTTCCTAAGCAAAGGAAAGGCCAAAACTTTCAAGACTACCGAAGATGGTAAGGAATTCATTACCGGGATTTTTCAGGCAGGGGATTTCTTTGGGTTTATGCCTTTGCTCAGCGAGAAAGATACTTATACCGAAACTGCCATAGCTTTAGAAGATACAGAAGTCTGCCTGATCCCCCAGGAGGATTTCTTTAAGTTTCTCTATAGCAATCGTAGCGTAGCCAACAAATTCATCAAAATGCTTTCCAACAATCTGATGGAAAGAGAGGAGCAGTTATTACAGGTGTCTTATTTTTCAGTGAGGCAAAGGGTAGCCGAAGTGCTCTTGAGGGTAAGTGAACAATCTTCCAGACAGGATGGAACTCTCCCTGAAGTCACTTTAACCAGAGAAGACCTTGCCAGCCTGATCGGAACAGTGAAAGAGACAGTAATCAGGACTTTGGCGGATTTCAAAGAAGAAAGCCTGATTACTATTGACAGAAAAGGGATCACTATTCTGGACAAGGAGGGATTAATAAAAGTGAAGTCATAAGTGCGCTTCAATTTTGACGTTATACTTTTTTGATGATATAAATCATATGTTTTTTCAGACGTAGGTCATATTAGATATGAGAAATTAGCCTTTTCTTTGCTTCATCAATAGGCATTTCATATTCAACTTAATAATGAACAAGGTACCTCTAAAAGATAATCTGGAGCATAAGTGGAAGATACACCTGCATGTAAAGGTGTGCAATACACTTGCTGAGGGTGAGGCTTCGGTCCGAAACCTAAAAAACCGCCACCCTCCCCTGGAGCATCTTTCTGTATTGGGAAAAATAAACAGCTTTTCTGATGAGGATTTTTGTCATGTTTCAGCCTGTTTTACACATTTGACTTCTACAAAAATCCATATCCTTGACATTTCAGGGATAGGGAAAATTTTTGTGGCTGGTTCTTTATCCTCGCTTTTGCTGGAAAAAATTGATGGCAAAGCCTTGGGATCATTGGAGGGAGGCTTAATGGGAATCCTGAATGGCTATGGCTTGAGCAGTAAGAAAACTTCCTACTATCTGGAGCAGCTACGGAACGGAAAACTGGTGGTTATTGGATGGGAATATGCTTCTCTTTTAAAAAGCAATAACACTTTTACTTCAACAGGAATTGTAAAATAAATTCTGAAAAAAGCTTCACTAAAGGATATTCTGATATTCTAGATAAGGGGACGCGCTGGCTGGGTTGCAACCCCCGCCGGGGTAGCCCTTGTTTTAAATAGAATCAGAACAATACCCATTATATAAAATAAATCATTCCATTTAACGCATATCTAAAATGTCAAAAAAGATTGTAGTCACTGAAAGAGATTATGATTTGATCTCAAAATTTGTCAATTATAATCCTCATAATCTATCCAGTTATTCGTATTCAAGACTGGTGGAAGAATTAAAAGAGGCTAATATTGTCTCTGGAGATAAAATTCCAGAAGGCGTAATTGGCCTGAACTCGGAAGTTACATTGTATGAGAACACACTGGGAAAAGAGATTAAAATAACTTTAGTAGTGCCCAGTAAAGTAAACCCTAAAAACAATAAAATTTCAATATTTTCTCCACTAGGCGTAGCACTCATCGGATATCATGAAGGAGACTCAGTGGAATGGGAAGTACATGGAACTGTAAGGCAGTACAAAGTACTTCAAGTCATTAATTCCGGACATAAAGAATAATTTAAAGTAAAAAGTAGCATTAACCGTATTGTATTTCCTGCTGTTCTCATCATCCGGGCTGACAGGTTTTTCAATTCCAATCATCATATATAATATGTTTAATATCAGCTTAAGAAGAGGTAATAGCCTTGGCTTAGATCTTGGAAACAGTAATACTATTTTTACTGAAAAAGAAGGTGACTATTTTACCCAGCCCTCCTTTATTGCATTGCATAAAGATAAAAAGGCTGTGAAAGCAGTAGGGCAAGAAGCTTATGATATGCTGGGTAAAGCCAGTGAGCAATTTAAAATTGTAAAACCACTAAAAGGTGGAGTTATCATGGATTATGATTCGGCCAATTGTATGGTAAAGTCAATGATCAAAAACCATCACTCCAGATCTTCCTTTTTTTATGGCTTTGACAATGTGGTGGCAGGTATTCCTTATGATACTACCGAAGTGGAAAAAAGAGCTTTGCGAGATGTGCTAGAACAATTTAAAGCGCACCGGAAATATCTCATCTTTGAACCTATCGCAGCTGCCATTGGCATGGGGCTGGATATTCAGGAACCTGATGGTAAATTTTTGGTAGACATTGGTGGTGGCGTTACAGAAATTGTGATTATTTCATTATCTGGCATTGTGTCCCATCAGTCTATTAAAATAGCGGGAGATACTTTTGACGAAGACATACAAAATTACTTCAGAAAGCGATACAACATGTCTATTGGCAGTAAGGTAGCAGAGCAACTCAAGATCAAAGTCGGCTCAGCTACTGATACCCCTGAGGATGTTCCCGAACCCTACCAGATGATAGGCAAGAACCTGATGACCGGACTTCCGGTGAGTATAGAAATAGGTCACTCAGAAGTAGCAAATATCTTAGATAGCACTATCAGTAAGATAGAAGATGCTATTCTACAAGCACTTGAAACTTGTGAGCCAGAACTTGCTGGTGATATCTACGGAAACGGAATTTACCTGACAGGTGGAGGTTCTTTGTTACGTGGACTTAAGCAAAGATTGAAAGCCAAAACTAAGCTTCAGGTACAACATGATGTTGATGCTTTGCAGTCCGTGATCAGAGGTATTGCCAGGGTTATTCATTCCCCCAAACTGTATCAGGCTGTGTTATTCCAGTAACCACACTATTTTAAAAGTTTATGATGAAAAAGTGAATGATATTTGTCAATAGCTCGGAGAAGTTTAGAGTACTATTCAATTTGGCGTATGGGATCAATTTGTAGCAAAAATTTGACCTAACGCCAAATTGACAAATTTTCCATACCATCCTATCATCTTTCTCATGCTGCTTCTTTGGAATAAGACCTGCTTTAATAAGAATAACTTTTCAATGACAAAGATCATCAATTATGTATGACATGAGTCGTTTTACTACAAGCTGCCCCTTACTAACTTGTGAACAAGTTTTTACTCCGGATGGTATTGCCCCGCATCAAAGCTTGCGGATAAATTTTTTATAACATTAAAGCCATTTATCATGACGTTGGAAAGACAATTTATAAAAAATAAGAGTAGCTTCATATACAAGGGAATAGGTGCTATTACATTTGGCCTGGTAGCTTTGTGTTATCCTGGTGATGAAATCAATGCATTGGCCATCCCATTTGGATCTCTTTTGATTTTGAGTGGCTTAATCATTATCATTAGAAACATAAGCTCTCAAAAAAACAACAAATTCTCACCTCTAGGTAAAGGAGTGACAGAGTTATTCATAGGTAGCTTTGCTATTTTTTCTGCGGCAGCACAAATTAACCTTCTCTGGGAGTTGATCGCACTTTGGGTCATTGTGACCGGTGTTTTTCAAGTCCTCACTTTTAGCAGGATCAAACAAATTGTGCAGGAGTGGAAGGTTATGGTGATTTTAGGAAACCTTGCCGTCATCTTTGGGGCCAGCATGCTAGCCAATAGTTCAATACAGTGGATATCCCCCACCTACGAGCTGGCAATTTTTGCCATATTTTACGGAAGCTGTTTTATCTATATTTATTTTCAGCTCAAAGAAAAACGCAAGTACCTCAAAGATAAACCGGTCAGAGTTTTTCAACCCGAAACCAAAGCATTTTATGAAAAGGTGGTGTAGTATTCAATCCGTAAATTTAACTCTGGGTAAATAATTTTATTTGTTGATTTGAAACTACCCTACCTAATTAGTTAAGGGTTAAAAAAATTATATCGGATAAATTTGTCCGATATAATTTTTTGTTTTACCTTTCTACCAAACCAGAGAGAATATGTTTTCAAAAGCCTGTGAATATGGAATCCGGGCTACTATTTATGTAGCAGTACAGTCCCTGGAAGATAAAAGGACAAGCCTGAAGGGTATTGCTAATGAAATCGGATCGCCATTGGCGTTTACTGCTAAAATACTCCAACAACTGGTAAGAAGTAAGATACTAAGTTCTGTGATGGGACCAGCAGGAGGGTTTCAAATAGAAAAAAAGAAAATTGATCAGATCACTTTAAGCCAGATCGTTGATGCTATTGATGGCGATTATATTTACAGGGGGTGTGGCTTGGGGTTGGAAGAATGCAATGCTGCCCAGCCTTGCCCTGTGCATGACAAATTTGCCAGGATCAGGGATGAACTAAAATATATGCTCAATACTACCAGTTTATTTGAATTAGCCTCCGGTTTAGAAACAGGACTAACATTTTTAAAAAGATAAAAAAATTATTCAAAAATAGGATAAAAAGGTCTTAATATATTAAATAATGATTTACCTTATCACATTCTTATTTCCCCTACCCAAACTAAACAGCCTATTATTGCAAGCAAATACCATTGATACTGAGAATTGGCTGACCAGCCCCGGAGTGATCGGCACCTTGGTATTAATCGTCATTGTCATAGTAGTTGGCATACTCATTCTGATGGCCAGGTTGAATAGTTTTCTTGGAAGACAAAAAGATAAACAAGTCAGAAAACAAAAGTCGCAATGGAATGAAGAGCTGGTCAATCTGGAACAAAGCGAAATAGACACAATTCTGGAAAGGCGTAAAAGGGCGCATAAATATCAATTGAAAGGGGAAGAATTAGGTAGTGCTTATGATGTGTCAGACGAGAAGGGCTTGATCCATAAGGTGACCCACAAGCCGGAAAACCCCATCGCTGATGAAAAGAAAAGTGCGGCAGAAGCCATTGAAACACCTGACCAACTGAAAAAGCTTATTATTTTCTATCTGGGAACCGCGGTGTTTTGGCTGGTATTTGGCACATTCATAGGCCAATATTTAGGCATGAAATTCGTCTGGCCGGAACTGGATAGTGCTTCCTGGCTTTCGTTTGGCAGGCTTCGTCCGGTACATACCAATACGGTATTCTGGGGGTGGACTTCGCTCACCATGTTTGGCCTGGGGTACTTTGTCGTGTCCCGTACCTCTAACACCAAAATATATAACTACAATTGGGGTTGGCTGGCATTGGTATTGATCAACCTTACTGTAATTATCGGTAATATTTGCCTGATGTCAGGTATCAATAATGGTGGAGGGGAATACAGAGAGTATGTCTGGCCGGTGATGTCACTTTTCGCACTTGGCCTCATCATTAACTTCTTGAATTTTTATAAGACGGTGGCCAACCGCAAAATATCTGAAATTTACATATCCAATTGGTACATACTGGGTGCTATGGTTTGGACCATTGTACTGGTGATTATCGGGTATCTGCCCAACTTTCAAAACGGTTTGGGTGAGACTGTGATCCAGGGGTACTATATGCACCAGGGGGTCGGTATGTGGTTCATGACTTTTACCCTGGGGCTCATATATTATTATCTGCCCTCTGCTCTCAACAAACCCATCTATTCTTATTCGCTGGGAGTATTGGCTTTTTGGACGCAGATGCTATTTTACACCATGATCGGCACCCATCATTTTGTATTCAGCCCCCTACCCTGGTGGTTACAGACTGTGGCGATTGTTTTTAGTGCGGGTATGTTTATCCCGGTCATTGCCGGAACTACCAACTTCTTGATGACCATGAGAGGAAGCTGGAACCACATTTCCAAAAGCTATGTGCTGCCTTTCTTTTTGATAGGCGTGATCTTCTATTTTGTGGGTTCTGCCCAGGGCAGTTTCCAGGCATTTCGCTTCACCAATTACATCTGGCATTTTACAGACTTCAATGTAGCCCACTCCCACATGACGATGTACGGCATCATCGCGTTTATCCTCTGGGCCTGCATTTATGCAATTTTACCCAGGCTAACAGTCAAAGAGCCACCTCAGATTTTGGTAGGTGCCCATTTTTGGCTGGCACTGATCGGATTAATTGCCTATATGATATCGCTTATGGCAGGGGGAACGCTCAAAGGCCTGAGTTGGGTAGAAAACGCTCCATTTATTGAATCGGTGATTATGATGAGACAATACTGGGTATGGCGGGCTATTGGCGGAACCCTCATGTTCATATCTCACCTGCTTTTCGCCTACAATTTCTATTACATGGTCAAAAAAAGAAAGGTAACTGAACCTATAAACATTACACCAAAAAAAGTGAATCAAGCTGAACCTAAAGAGCATGTTTAATTTTCATAAAGACCATAGAAGTTTAGTATTTGTATCTTTTCTGGGATTCCTAATCTTGAGCCTGGGCGTAGCTGTATTTCCTGCCTACCAGTCGCAGGAAAACACTGCACCATTGCCCACCATGGAACCCATGACAGAAGCAGAAACCAATGGCCTTCACATCTTTGTCAATGAAGGCTGTGTAGCTTGTCATACCCAACAGGTAAGGAGTATAGAGATGGACAAAACTTGGGGTGACAGGCCCTCTATTCCTTCGGATTATTACTATAGCAAGCAACGAATGAGCCTGTGGCGGCAATCACCATCCGTACTGGGTAGTGAAAGAACCGGCCCGGACCTTACTAACATCGGGAAACGTCAGCCCAGTGAGGATTGGCATCTTTTGCACTTGTACAATCCACGTATTGTAGTCAAAGAATCTATTATGCCCTCTTACCCCTGGTTGTTTGAAGAGAAAAGTGAGGTGAACCAAAATGATCAGGTTTTAGCCATTCCCGAAGAATTTTCAAAAGAGGGTGTAAAAATAGTGCCTACAAAAATGGCTTTGGACCTGGTCGCTTACCTGCAATCACTGAAACAAGCACCACTAACCACTGAGCAGGAAGTTGATTTTATTCCTTCTACCCGCAAAAAGCTGGAAGATGTAAAAAGTGAAAACAATGACAATCAGGGAGCATCTTTGCCCGATGGTCAGTCCCTTTATACATCAACCTGCGCGGCTTGCCATCAGGCTGAGGGTACCGGCTTACCTGGTGCTTTTCCTCCTTTGGCAGGTAGTTCGGTAGTGAATGATGAAGACCCTGAATTACTGGTGCGTATCATACTGCAAGGCTATGACGCACGGCCTGAGTACGCACAAATGCCGGGCTTTGCTGATCAGCTAAGTGATGAAGAAATTGCTGCCATTGCCAATCATGAACGCTCAAGCTGGGGTAATGATGCACCATCTTTAACCGCCGAAGATGTGAAAAAGATCCGTGAATTAGTTATGAACCAAACACCATAAATACGATGGAAAACGCAGAAAACTATTTACCAAGTTTAATTACTTCTACACCGATAGAAGGCCGCGAACTCGCTATCAAGCTGGCAAGAAAATCTATTGCTGCCATACAAACGGATGCTGAGCTTAGGAAAAAGCTCAGGTCGGAGTATGCTGAAGATACCGCGCAGCTTATTGCTTCTGCCCAGGTGATCGCTACTGAGTTTCAGACGATTGCGGCAGCAAACAATTATTGGAGAAAGTAAAAGCAAAATCAAATGAGAAAGCTTATTCTAATTCTTTTTTTGATACTTACACTACCCACACAAATGGCACTCGCCTGTGAGGTATGCAAACAGAATCAGCCTGAGCCTTTACAGAACATTACGCATGGTGCAGGCCCACAGAGCGATTTGGATTTTGTGATCATCATTGTGGGTATAGTTATCGTCTCGTTTACGCTTTTTTATAGTCTCAAATTTCTTATCAAGCCCGGAGAAAAGCATCCCGGGCATATCAAAAATATTGTAGTAGATGAAAGATATTGAAACCCTGGAAGATAAGCGTGTCATTAAGATATTTCTGGATGATGAGGATGTTCCCTTTGCTGAATTCAAACCGCCGGTAAAATTTATGCTGGATACCACCAAAATTCCGGATGGAAAGCACCGCCTTAAAATTGTTGCCAAGTCATCTAACAATGTAGAAGGGATAAAAGAAATCCCTTTTGAAGTCCGCAACGGTCCGGAGATAGCAGTTGTAGGATTGAGGGCTAATGAGGTAGTGGATGAAAAGGTTTCCATCACAGTCAATGCCTATGGCAGCGAACGTAGAGATCATTTTGTGGTCACCGGCTCTGAAACTCCCAAGGGTATTCCTGCCTGGGTATGGGCGATTGTGATCGGATTCATTGGCTTTGCCATATTCTACTTCATCATGTACTGGACACCTGATTTTTATCAATCATTTTTCTGATGAAAAAGACCATTTTACACCTAGAAGATATCAAACTGCTGGTGGACAGCTTTTATGCTAAAGTCCGTGAGGATGCGATACTGGCACCGGTCTTTAATGAGCGAATTGGCAAGCGATGGCTGGAACACCTGGAAAAAATGTACAAGTTTTGGCAGACCGTCTTGCTGGATGAGCATACATATTACGGTAGCCCATTCGTGCCCCACGCCCGACTGGAAGTTGACAGATCGCATTTTGAGCGATGGCTCACCCTTATTTTATGCAACTGTGGAGGAATATTTCAAGGGAGAAAAAGCAGAAGAAGCTAAATGGCGGGCTAATAAAATGGCTGAGATGTTTCTGTTTAAAATTGAGTATTACAGGGACAATCCGAAAAAGCCAATACTATGAACACTGCAATAAAATACCCGCTTGCAATTGCTTCAGTTTTTCTCTGGATAGGCTTTGTTTGTGCTATCAGCTTTATGGAAGCCTGGCTTAAGTTTAAAGCCCCCGGGGTTAGCTTGCATATCGGCCTGGGCATCGGTCGCCTGGTATTTAATGTATTGAACAAGGTAGAATGGGTACTTGCCTTTGCAGTAATTACCAGCTTGTTATCATCAGGCGGTACACTTCAGGCGAGCTTTATGTTTTTATTCATTCCGCTCATTTTATTGGTAATACAGACATTCTGGTTGCTGCCTGCCCTGGATGTCAGGGCTGAGATGTACATACAGGGATTGGCGGTACCACCTTCAGATCTCCATATTTACTATATCGTCGCTGAAGTTTGCAAGGTAATTAGCCTATTCATATTCGGCATCAAAATAATCAGATAATGCTCAAAGAGATTGTACGCGAAATTAGAAAAGACATAAATAATAATTACCAGAATTCGGATGATAATCTCAATCCTCCAGAGGGTTTATCCAAGACAAAAAAGGTTACTTACTGGGACTACGTGAAGGTGGATACATTGCTGTCATTACAAAAACCCAAAACAGATTTTAAAGATGAAGTAACTTTTATCCTTTATCATCAACTTACTGAAATTGTTATGAAGATGATATTGCATGAGGTAGAGCAAATTTCAGGACAGGAATCTGTAGATGTAACTACACTTTCTGAGAAAATTGATCGCCTGAACCGCTACCTTGAACTAATGATCAACTCTTTTGACATCATGCGCTATGGTTTGAATTATAAAGACTACAATCAATTCAGAAAATCATTGGTACCGGCAAGTGGCTTTCAGAGTGTACAATTCCGGTTCATAGAATTGAGGTGTACCCGACTTGAAAACCTTCTTAATCAAAAAGGTAAAAAGTTAATATCAAATAGTGCAGCTACTCAAAAGCTTTTTAAACATATCTACTGGAAAGGTGCAGGAATTAAGCCTGAAACCGGAGAGAAAACGGATACTTTAAGCATGTTTGAAGAAAAATACATTGATCAGCTTATAGATTTAGCAGAACAGATGGAAGGTCATACACTTGAAGACAAAATAATAGGCATAGGAGGCTCATTACCCCCAATATTGAATCAAGCATTACGGCGTTTTGACTATTTATTTAATGTTAATTGGCCGCTTGTACATTTAAATACTGCCGAATATTACCTTAATGCAAAAGGGGAAGAAAAGGTAGCTACTGGAGGTAGTAAATGGAGAAAATATCTACACCCTAAATATCAACAGCGCAGGTTTTTTCCTTTGTTGTGGTCTGAAGAAGAAATTAAAAATTGGGGCAAATGCTGAACTTAAGGAAACTGTGTCAATAGAATTTGAAAAAAAAAATGGTTATGAAAAAGTTAGTGAATCCTACGATAGGTGAAATTGTAGCAACAGATTATCGTACAGCTACAGTTTTTCAAAAGTACGGTATTGATTTTTGTTGCCGTGGTAACCGCACTATTGAAGAAGCGTGTAAAGACCAGCCAATTGATTTTGAAAAAATATTGAATGACCTAGCAGCTATAAAGAAACAAAAAGATGACACTGGTCCCGAATTTAGAAGCTGGCCGTTGGATCAACTGGTTGATTATATACAGTATAAACACCATAAATATGTAGAAGAGAAATTAGAACAGATTAAGCCTTTACTTGATAAGGTATGTAATGTTCACGGCAAGTATCACCCAGAGCTCTACAAAATACAAAAAGAGTTTATGGAAGGAGCAGGTGAGTTGACCAAACATATGAAGAAGGAAGAATTCATTCTTTTTCCATTTATCAAAAAGATGGCTACACAGGGCCAGGTTAGTAGCCCTTTGTTCAAAACAGTACAAAACCCCATAAGCATGATGCTTCATGAACATGATACTGAAGGTGAACGTTTTCGCAAAATTAGTTCACTAACAGATCAGTATGCTCCACCAACTGACGCCTGTAATACTTACATTTTGACTTACGCATTATTAAAAGAGTTTGAAGAGGATTTACATCTGCACATTCATTTGGAGAACAATATTTTATTTCCCAAAGCTCTTGCCTTGGAGAAAAAGTTAGATCATTAAACTGGACCAAAAAAAGATAAGCATGAAACATAAAATTAAACAGGAGCAACTTGAGTGGACAAAAAGTAAAATAAAAGGGTTTTATGGAAAAGAGCTTATTGCTCAGGAAAAAGGAAGCGTTAAACTGGTCAGGATTGATCCCGTAGCTACTTATCCGGAGCATCTTCATCCCAGCAAAACCGAATATGCTCATATCATTGAAGGTAACCCAATTATTGTGATAGAAAATCAGCACTACACGAGCAAACCTGGAGATTTTTACATTTTCCCTGTTAACACCAAGCACGCTATTATTAATAATACAAGTGATGAATGTTTGTTATTAATTGGAGCTATTGAGAATTGACTCATGATGGATACAGTTAATTGTAATTTAAAAATTAAGAGAATATACGAAGAGTATTCCAAGAATGATGGTTACAGGATTCTTATTGACCGTATTTGGCCGAGAGGAATTAAAAAAAAGGATGCTAAACTTGATGCATGGATGAAAGAGATAGCACCTTCCTCTTCATTAAGAAAATGGTTTGGCCATGAAGCTGAAAAATTTGATGAGTTTTCAGCGAAATATAGGGAAGAGCTCTCGGATAAAAGAGAAACTTTACAAAAAATTCTTGCTGTTGCAGACAGTCAAAAGTTGACTTTACTTTATGCAGCGAAAGACACGAAAATGAACCATGCTGTGGTGTTACTAAATTTTTTAAATAACAGTATTTAATATGAATACTTATGAGACAGTAAGCGAGGCAGTAAACGACCTTATAAAAAGAGGGTACACTACCGACTTTTCTCTTTATAAAGAAAATGACTGTTTAATATGCAAAAAAACTTCGCTAAGACTTGCACCCGATGAATTTAAAATTGATGAAATTCATCGTTTTGAAGGAATGACAGATCCGGGAGATCAAATGATTGTATATGCCATTTCATCAGACATACACCAAACAAAAGGCATTGTAGTCAATGCTTTTGGCATTTACTCAGATGCCACTTCTTCCAAGATTGTAGAGCGTTTGAGCAGACATATAATTTAACTTACATTAAACAGAATAAGATATGGACAAAGATGAGAAGCCTTTCTTTCTCCCTGCTACACGGGAAATTACAAAGATGAAAGAAACGCTGGCACCAGAAGTAATGAATGCCTGGCAGAATTTTAGCCGTACGGTTTTTAAAGAGGGAACCCTGGATGAAAAAACCAAGCAGCTTATTGCTGTGGCAATTGCGCATGTGACGCAGTGTCCTTATTGCATTAAAGGGCATACCAAACAAGCAATGAAGAAAGGAGCTAGTAAAAAAGAGATCATGGAGGCCATCTGGGTAGCAGCGGAAATGCGTGCTGGTGCGGCTACTGCTCATGCAAATATTGCTATTAATGAAATGGAAGAAAAATGAAAACTTCAAAACCAATAAAACGCGATAAATCCTTACAACCTTTAAGCCGTGAGCATCATCATAGCCTGCTTCTATGCTGGAAAATCAGATCAAGTTTTAGAAAGAGAGTTGAAGTAAAGCGAATAAAAAAATATGCTGATTGGTTTTTTGAGAACCACATCAAACCCCATTTTAAGATTGAAGAAAAGCATGTTTTTCCTGTGCTTGGTGATGAGCATGAACTGGTAAAAAAAGCCCTTGCCGAACACAGAAGGTTAACAAGGCTATTTGAGAATGATGAAGAGGTGGAGAAGTCACTGAACCGCATAGAGGAAGAACTGGAAGCCCATATCCGCTTTGAAGAACGTGTTCTGTTTAATGAAATTCAAAATGTAGCTTCAGAGGAGCAGTTGAAACTAATTGATAAACATCATTCTGAAACAAAATTTCAGGAAAATACTGAAGATGAATTCTGGAAATAATGTTTAATTGGAACAAACAGTTTCAACTTAAATGTGAATAGAAAAGGATAAAATATGAACTGGGTTTTGTTAATAATAGCAGGATTATTTGAAGTGTGCTTTGCAGCTTGTCTTGGAAAAACAAAAGAAAGCACCGGAACTGAAACAACATATTGGTACATTGGATTTTTAATATGCTTAGGAATAAGCATGTACCTGCTCGTAAAAGTAACTCAAGCATTGCCCATAGGAACCGCTTATGCCGTGTGGACAGGAATAGGAGCCGTAGGAACGGTGCTCGTCGGAATTCTGGTATTCAAAGAACCTGCTACTTTTTGGAGACTGTTTTTTATCACCACTTTAATTGCTTCAATCATCGGGCTGAAGTTAGTATCAAATTGAATGGACTAGTAAAGCACATACTGCCAATCTTCTAGCGAAAAGCAAGGTTAAGCATATGTAAAGGTAAATAAAATATATAAAGACCTTTTTAACTTTTTATTTTCTTATATTGATATTTATTTGAGTACAAAGTATGAATCACATGGCGTACGCAAAAATATTATCAGACGATAAAGGCTTAGAAGCATTGGTAGTCGGGCAACTGAAGAAAGTTTTTGACCCGGAAATTCCTCTGGATGTGCTGGGACTGGGGCTAATCTATCATGTAGAAATCGTTATCAAAAAAGTATCAGTATTAATGACGCTTACCAATCCTGCCTGTCCGTCTGGTGCAGCTATAGTGCAGACAGTAGAACTGGCTATCAGCGACCTGAAAGAAGTGGAAACCGTAGATGTAGAACTCACTTTTGACCCTCCATACACCTTTGAGACGATGTCGGAGGCAGGTAAGCTTGAGCTGGGTTTCCTGTAAAATTATGATATAGGTTATTTTGCATATTCATCATTTAAGGAACAGGCAAGCCAGTTCTTATTGACGACAATTTTTTAAACAAACCTGGCAACAGATTTTTAGTATGGAAAAACTTTTAATAGCTATCAGTTTTGGACTTTTTCTCATCATCATCTACCTGGTCTTTCGTACGACTACACTAATTTCTCTAATAAGCAAAGGAGAAATAAAAGAGAATATAGATAGTAGTAACCAACTCAACGCTGTAATGATGATCGTCTTTCTGGTGGGCGGCATGGGACTCATATTCTGGTATTCCAATAGAGCTTCTGAGCATTTCTTGCCGGAGTCCGCCTCTGTCCACGGGGATTGGATTGATCAGCTGTTTTGGATTACCATGTATATTACTGGCTTTGTTTTCGTAATTACTCAGGGTTTACTTTTCTATTTTTCTTACAGATACCGATATAGGCCCGGACGAAAGGCATTTTTCTATCCCTATAACAACAAGCTTGAAATTACCTGGACAATTGTTCCTACCATAACTTTTATCGTAATGTTTATTGCAGGCTTGAGTTCGTGGAACAAAATCACTTCAAAAGCTCCTGATAATGCTGTAGTCATTGAAATAGTAGGGCAGCAATTCAACTGGAATGTAAGGTATCCGGGAGAAGATGGGACATTAGGAGAGCACGATTACAAATTAATAGACGCGGTCAATAACCTTGGCCTGGACTTCACTGACCGTGCGAGTTTTGACGACTTTACCGCTCTTCAACTGCATATTCCCAAAGGAAAACCGGTACTTCTAAAAATCAGGGCAAAAGATGTAATTCACAGCGTATATATTCCTCATTTCCGGTTGAAAATGGATGCAGTACCTGGCATGATGACCAGGTTTCATTTCGTAGCTAAGTATTCTACTCAAGAGATGAGGCAAAAACTGGGTAATCCGGATTTTAATTTTGAAATGGCCTGTGCAGAAGTATGTGGGCGCGGCCATTTCGCCATGCGTTTTATTGTGGTGGTAGAGGAAGAAGAAGATTTTAATGAATGGTATAAAAATCAGGAAAGCTGGCTTTCTAAGAATCCGGAATATCTTTCAGTAGTACCTGATGAGCTAAAAGAACTGGCAAAAAAGAAAGCGAAAGGAGATGAGGAGTCTACTCCGGGAAGTACTGCATCATTATTAGAAAACATATATTTTTAGTTATGTCTGTACAAAATATTAACCAGAAACCTGATGAGCACTCAGTGGTGTCAGACGAACATCATGAAGATAGTTTTATCACCAAATATATTTTTAGTACCGACCATAAAATGATTGCCAAACAGTATTTAGTTACCGGTATTATGTGGGCAGTCATCGGAGGGCTTTTATCCCTACTCTTCCGTCTCCAACTGGGTTTTCCCGAATCCAATATGAATTGGCTCGAGCCTTTACTTGGTGATTGGATACAAAACGGTAAAATAGACCCTGAATTTTACCTGGCCCTGGTAACCATGCACGGTACCATCATGGTTTTTTTTGTATTAACAGCAGGGTTAAGTGGTACTTTCAGCAACTTTCTGATTCCTCTACAAATTGGCGCCCGGGATATGGCATCCGGCTTCATGAACATGCTATCTTACTGGTTATTTTTTGTCGCTGGTGTGATCATGTTCTTATCTATGTTTATTGAAACAGGACCTGCAGCAGGGGGCTGGACAGTATATCCACCGCTCAGTGTACTACCTCAGGCCATTTCAGGTTCCGGGTTGGGAATGACACTTTGGCTCATCAGCATGGTCTTCTTCATAGCATCAACCCTTATGGGGGGCATCAATTATATCACTACTATAATCAATCTTAGAACCAGAGGAATGTCTTTCAAAAAACTACCGCTGACCATTTGGGCACTATTTTTTACCGCAATTTTGGGGTTATTAACTTTTCCGGTATTATTTGCTGCAACCTTGCTTCTCATTTTTGACAGAAGCTTTGGTACCAGTTTTTATCTTTCTGATATCTATATAGCTGGTGAAGCTCTATCTAATGTTGGAGGCAGCCCGATTTTATATCAGCATTTATTTTGGTTTTTGGGACATCCGGAGGTTTATATTGCCATACTACCTGCTTTTGGAATAGTATCAGAGGTCATTGCTACTAATGCACGTAAACCAATATTTGGTTATCTAGCTATGGTTGGTACCATGTTTGTCATCACTTTTTTATCTATTACTGTATGGGCTCATCATATGTTTGTTTCAGGTATGAACCCTTTTTTAGGGTCAATATTTATGCTGGCATCATTCATTATTGCTGTACCCTCTTCAGTAAAAGTCTTCAACTGGCTGACCACCCTTTGGCGAGGAAATATCCATTTCACCCCGGCTATGCTATTTGCCATCGGCATGGTCTCATTTTTTATTGCTGGAGGGGTAACGGGTTTGTTTGTAGCTAACTCTGCTATAGATATTCAGCTTCATGATACGTATTTTATAGTAGCCCACTTTCATTTGGTGATGGGCAGCGCGTCCTTCTTTGGTTTTCTGACTGGCGTATACCATTGGTTTCCAAAAATGTTTGGCAGAATGATGCACAGAGGTTTAGGGCATCTACACTTTTGGTTAACCTTTGCTGGCGTTTACCTGGTTTTTTTTCCTATGCATTATATAGGGATGGCAGGTTTTCCCAGAAGGTATTATTCTTTTACCGGTTTTGAGGTTTTCAGAACATTTGTGGATCTAAATGCATTTATCAGTATTGCTGCTTTCATTACATTCGGTGCACAAATCATTTTTCTGTTTAATTTCTTTTATAGTATGTACCGTGGACGCCTGGCACCTGCAAATCCCTGGAGGTCTAATACTTTAGAATGGACTACTCCCCGCTTTCCGGGGCATGGAAACTGGCCCGGAGAAATCCCTAAAGTATATAGATGGGCTTATGATTATAGTAAGCCTGGTGCTCAGGAAGACTTTATTCCTCAGACAATACCATTTTCGCAAACGCCCGAATCTAACCTGCCGGAAGAGACAAAATTGGTTAGTGAAGGTTTGCCTGAGGTTGTGGGAGAGGATTTGCAGAGCAAACTTAAAGAAAAGGGCAAGTAGCTTAATTATAACAAAAAAAGAACATCGTCTCCTATATTTTTAATATGTGCAATGGTATATCTGAAAGTCCTGTTCATGACTCATTCTATATAAATCATTCGCCTTATCATTTTTTTATCACTTAAAAATCACAGATCATGAAAAAAGTAGTTATTAATGGGTTGGGAAGAATTGGAAGAGCAACTTTAAAGGTCTTACTTGAAAAGCATGACTTTGAATTAGTTGCTGTTAATGACCTGGTTTCACCGAAAAACCTTGCTTATCTGTTAAAATACGATACTGTTTATGGTAGATATCATAAGAAGGTGGAAAATGACGGAAAACATTTGATCATTGATGGCAAAAAATATATGGTAATTAATGAAAAAGACCCTGCTAACCTGCCCTGGAAAGATCTGGACATTGACATTGTTTTTGAATGCACGGGCATATTCACCAAAAAAGAAGATCTGCAAAAACATGTTAAGGCAGGGGCAAAATATGTCATTCTTTCAGCACCATCCAAAAGTGAAGAGATTTCTACAGTAGTTCACGGTGTGAACCGAAACCATGAAAATAATCCGGAGATCATATCCTGTGCAAGTTGCACTACAAATTGCATCACTCCCGTTGTAGAAATTATAAACAGGCGGATTGGCATAGAAAAAGCTAATATGACTACAGTACATGCTTATACTTCTACCCAGGGCCTGGTTGATATGCCCAACGATAAGATGCGTAGAGGCCGTGCGGCAGCAGCTAATTTTGTACCTACCTCAACAGGTGCTGCACTGGCTACCACACAGGCACTGCCGGAATTAAAAGATAAATTTGACGGTGCTGCGATACGGGGACCTGTCCCGGTAGGCTCTATTGCCGATATTAACTTTATTACTTCCAGGAAAACATCAGTAGAAGAAGTGAAAGATATCTTTAAAGAGGAAGCAGAAAGTGATAGATATCAAGATATACTGGGCGTTACTGAAGAGCAGCTTGTTTCATCCGATATTGTAATGGACCCTAGAGCTTCCATTGTTGATCTTTCTATGATACAGGTCACTGGTGGTGACTTGGTAAAAGTAATGAGTTGGTATGATAATGAGTGGGGGTATGTAAATCAGATGGTTAGGGAAGCAGAAAGTATACTATCTCAATAGCAATGACAAAAAACTAATGTTTGACAAAGGCTAGGTAAATATTAAAAAAGGGGGTAGCTTAGTGAATATCAACACCTCCTTTTATACTAGGTTTTGAATAATTAAAATAATGATAGAACTTGTATTAGTGATATATAGAACTATTGTTGCTTTTAATTTACTCAAGATTAAAGCCAACTGTCTGCCTCGAAAAAGCAAGATCATCTTTCCGAATCTTATAAGCACTCACGAGTGTGCTTATTCCTAGTCCTGTTTAATTTTATTCGTCCTCTTCATTCACCTATCAATATGATAGCTGAAATACTCGTAGAATAAAGTTTCTAAATTTCACCCTTCAGGACAGCTTCTAATTTTTCTATTCAGAAAAAAAACGGCTATTAGACCCAATGGCTGTTATTAAACAATATTAAAAATTTATGATCATGGCTAAAAGAAGCAAAAGTCTAAAAGAATCCACAAAAAATTTGAAGGAAAGAAGACAAGAGAAGATTTTAAAAAAAGTTGAAGAAAAAATGAATAAAAGAAGAAAAACAAGACGGTAAACTTTAATCTGTGAGCCGGGAGATATTATACCCGGCTCTTTTTCAAACTATTACCCAGCAACCTTCTAACACAATGTCAGGTATAAACATAAGGTGAGTAAACCTGAGTACAAATGGGTATTGGCAAGTCTATCATGCAAAAAGTAAGCAAGTCAAAAATACATAGTCCTATTGCTTTTGCCCGCACGTTCTTTGACCGTAAGGACAGGCTTTATCTAAACCAGCAAGTAAAAAGCTTTTTCTTTGGACAATACCTTGCTAGTGGTTTAAAAATTACTTTAGGTATTGTATTGCCTTCATTGATTTTTGCTTGGTTTGATGAACTAACTTATGGGCTAATCATCTCTCTGGGGGCTCTCTATGTAAGTATCTCTGATCAACCAGGGCCAGTGTTGCATCGAAGAAACGGAATGTTGGTTACTAATATTTCTATTTTTTCTATAGCTATAGTAACTGGCATGATCAACCAGCATACCTGGCTTCTGGCGATTGAAATACCTCTTTTCTGTTTTGCACTTTCCATGCTGATGGTGTATGGATCACGGGCCGCCGCTGTGGGTACCGCCACTTTACTGATGATGATATCAAGTATGCATTTTGACAGTGGATATAGCGTTGGGTATGCTTTCTTGATTCTAAGTGGAGGTGTTTGGTATATGCTACTCAGTTTATTTTTGAGTCGCATCAGGCCTTACCGCCTGGCACAACAATATCTGGGAGAATGTATACTTGAAGTAGCCCGCTACATTCGTCTGAAAGCAGAATTTTATGATGACAAATTTGCTGTTAATGAGCTGTATAAAAAGTTAATAGTTCAGCAAATCGTAGTAAATGAACAACAAGATAATGTAAGGCAAATTGTTTTCAGGACGAGGAAGAAAGTAAGAGAGACCATGCGATCAGGCCGCTTGGTAATTATGATCTTTACAGATATTATTGAAGCATTTGAGCTAGCCATGTCTTCACAAATTGATTATAGCATACTAAGACAAAGATTCTTAAAACACCAGATATTACCAGCTTATAGGAATTTGCTCATTACTATGGCTAAGGAGTTTGATGATTTGGGCTACGCTTTGATCAACAATGAAAAACCAAGGCCGTTAGTAAATTTTGATTCTCATCTGAACATAATCAAAGAAAGGCTGCTTGCACTGGAGTCAGAAGGGATTTCTGTGAGGATACTGAAGAAAACCCTGGTTAATATAAGAAATATAACACGCCTATTAAGTGATATGTATAATTATTTTCAGGCTGAACAACTTACTTTTTTATCTAAAACTGAGGAGTCTGATTTAACAAAATTTGTTTCTCGTCAGGATTTTGACTTAAAAATTTTCAAAGACAACCTTTCACTACGTTCTACTGCTTTCAGACATTCAATCAGATTAACATTTGGATGTTTTTTGGGGTACATGATTTCCCTGGAACTACCCTATGGTCAACACAGCTATTGGATATTAATTACCATTTTAGTGATCCTGAAACCTGATTTTAGCATATCAAAAAAACGAAATTACGAAAGGGTTTTAGGCACAGTTGCGGGTGGGTTAACAGGCGCGCTCATACTTTTACTGATTCAGAATGAAGTAGCAAAACTCATATTACTCGTCATTTTTATGGTTATAGCCTTTAGTTTTAATAGAATTAAATATGTGATCAGTGTATTATTCATGACCGCGCTCATATTGATACTATTCAGCTTCATTTATAAAACGAGTAATCTGGAAGTAACCACAGAAAGGATTATCTATACCCTTATTGGATCTGCTATCGCATTTCTGGTTAGCTATTTTGTTCTTCCCAGTTGGGAGACCTCACAGATCAAGACTAATCTGATTAATATTCTAAAAGCTAACCTTATCTACTTGCAAAAGATAATTGCCATGTCTGGTGACAAGTCATTTCCTATTACAGATTACAGGCTTGCTCGTAAAGATGTATATATGCAAACCGCGAATATGGGCTCGGCTTTTCAGAGGATGCTCCATGAACCGAAAAATAAGCAGGAAAAAGCTCCCTATATCAATGAGTTTGTAGTGCTGAACCATATTTTATCATCATATCTAGCTGCTTTATCTTCTAGTTTAGAAAAAAATCATGCAAAAAAAATAATAAACACTGAACATTTGAAACTTATTCGGAAGACAAAGTTCCTGTTACAGGAAGCAATAAAACATATTGATCAAAAGCCGTTTAATGTTGATTTTGAATTACCTGATGTAACAAAGGAATCTAATAAAGATGCCTTCGATGCTCAGTCCATTCAAAAACAATTGGAGCTAATAAGAAAAGTATCGGCAGATCTTGAGAAATTAAGCCAAACGCTAAGTAAACTACCAAATTAAGTGTACAATCTATTAGTCAGACACGCAATGTATTTGTCTAATATTCCTGGATTGGGAGCAGGTTCATTTCTCATTAATCATCCTTTAAAATCTTAAAGGTCATCTTATCTATGGAGCGATCTAACATGATCTGACAAGCTAATCTACTTTGTGCTTTTTGATTAGGCAATCTATTGAGGGTATGTTGCTCAAATGAGTCTATCTCTCCAATATTACCGTGAATTACCTCTACGTGACAAGTACCACACATTGCCCTGCCTTTACAATCACCCCATTCTTCCCATAGTTCATTCACTATTAGCTCCATAAGATTTCTATATGCTAAAGGAGCAAAATTCACTTTCTTTATTTGTCCATCCTCATCTATTACTGTGATACTAAATCGGTCCATATTCAAGTTGTCATTTTTTCAAAAACACCAGACCTTTTTCCAAATCTTCGGTTACCTCCTGTACAGTAGTTCGTTCAAGCATCTCTTTAATAGAATCTCTGATTTGCTTGAACTCATCATGAATGGGGCAGGGCCTGCGTTCAGAGCACTCTTTGATACCCAGCCCACAGCCGGTAAAGAGTTTATTGCCGTCAATCGCCCTCACAATATCAATGAGCCTGATATCTTTTCTCCCTTCTTCAATGTAGAAGCCACCGTGCGGCCCTTTTACAGAACTGATTAAATCCATACGGCTTAGGTTTTGCAGGATTTTAGCCGTAAAATGTTCCGGAACATCAATCTCATTGCTGATGTCCTTAATGCCTACTTTTTTGCCTTCCTGGCTTTTAGCTACAATATAAATTACTGCCCTGATGCCGTATTCACATGCTTTAGAGAACATAATTTTTTCTTGATTGTGAGAAATAAGTTAGACATATGCTACTTAACACATGAACAGGTCTTTTCTAACATTTAATTTTTTACAGAAAATACCTCTTCGGGTACCACGCTATAATATTCATCATCAGGGGTAATCCATTGCAGGGATAACGTATTATCTTTCGGCTTTAGAAGGTACTCCACCACGATAGGATAGGTACCGGCTTTCAGGTCAACGGCTATTTCATGATCGTCCTTGTTTTCGTTAATAATTTTATCACCATTCATAAACACCCTCCCTTCACCGGACTTGATCAGTTTAAAAAAGTATTTACCCTTCTCGCTGATATGTATAGACCCGCTGGCACGGAGAAGCACACGCTCCTGCAAAGGCTCAAAAGCCTCCTGCCCGGTAAAATGAATGACATTGGCCAGTCCATTGTGCAAAGGGCTAACAGGAGAAGTCTTATCAGTGCTGGCATTTACATAATGCGCCTCCAATCCATCTGAAGGGTAAATACTTAGCTTTAGTCCGTTTGCTTCCCTGGCTGCCGCTGGTTTATTTTGAAAAACCTCAGAGAGCTTTAAGCCAGGCGTGTGCAAGAGTGGATCTTTATTAACCGTAGAATCACTTAGGGAAAGTATCCACCTAACTATTTTTTTTGCATTTTTTTTCTCTAAGAATGGATGTTTGGACATCTGCTGACTACCCCAAATCCCTCCTCCGCCTTCAATAATCTTGTTGGCCAACTTGCTGATCGTACTGAAATCAGCCTCGTACCTTTGTGAGATTTGTACATATGTGGGGCCCACAGATTTGTCTTCAATATTATGGCAATTCAGACAGTCATCATTTCTAATAAAAGTCAAGGCGCTTTTTGTTTTCTTCTTGCTTACCTCCTGTTTTTCTTCTTTTTGGTTACAAGCGGATAAACAAACTGTTCCGATAACAAACACAAAAATTAGTAATCTACTTCCACTGCCTGATAGTCTTTTTCTCATGTGTTTTACAATAATAATTTTGAGTAAAGATAATAATTTGATAATAAGGGACAAAAAAGTCTTTTTTTATGTTTAGCTAATTCTTTAGCGAGCACGATAAGTGGGTATCAAATATTTTGATAGTAAGCATGAAAGCTTTTCATCAAAAAAATTAGGGCTGCAACTTATCTACGCATAATTTTGGGCAAAATTAAAAAGATGGAGATAAGGTATTTACGTCTGATCAAAGTGATTGTGAAGGAAGGCAGCATTACCCGTGCCATTGATAAGCTCCATCTGTCGCAAAGCGCGCTCAGCTACCAGTTGAAGGAAGCTAAAGTGCAGCTAGGCACGCCTATCTTCTATCGTCACAATAAAAAACTGATCCTTACTCCGATAGGCAAAAAGCTGTATAAAGCTGCTAATAACGTACTCAAGGAAATTGATTCCACAGAACCGGAGATCAAAAAACTGATCTCGGGAGAAACCGGGATGATTCAGATCAGTACGGAATGCAATACCAGTTATCACTGGCTGCCGCCTGTACTCAATAAATTCAAAAATGAGTTCCCTAATGTGGGGTGCAAATTGTATTTGAGGCTACTCACTGCTCTATAGAGAAACCAATGGAAGGAGAGCTGGAACCCATCATCAAACAGTATACTGAACAAAGAGAAGACGCGGAGCATTTCTGTGACTTTGTGATTTGCAAAGGTATAGTAGAGTCTCTCATTGTAGAAAATCAAAACCTTGCTTTATGATAGCTGAGGGTACTTTGTGTGTGCATCCTATCTCAAGTAACAAGTGTAAGGAGCCATCAATCACTTCTCCTATTTACACTTCTACAGCATACTCTTATATGGACGCTGAAGAACGCCTATACCCAGGCTTTCTATCTACCTTTAATCAGATTAGGTTGGGAGAGGTGATCGCGAGACTGGAAGGAGGAGATTGTGGTATTGCCTTAAATTCCGGCATGGCTGCCATTAGTAGTACTATACTTTCTCTTGTAAAGGAAGGTGATCATATTATTTTTTCTCGTGACCTCTATGGCGGCACTTCACAATTTGCTACTGATGAACTGATTCAGAGGGGTATCTCATGTGATTTTGCTGAAAATACCCTGTACAGTTTTGAGTCTAAAAGACAAAAAAACACTCGGGTCGTCTTTTTTGAATCACCCACTAATCCATTATTAAATATCATTGACCTTCAGGAGATTGCCCTCTGGGCAAAAAAACATGAACTGATTACCATCATTGATAATACCTTCGCTACACCCATCAATCAAAAGCCACTCTCATTTGGCATTGACATCGTAGTTCACAGTGGCACTAAATATTTAAGCGGCCATAATGACCTTGTATTTGGCGCTACAGTAACAAACAATACTTTCTATAAAGAATCCATCCTGTCCACTGCTAAACTATATGGTGGAGCGCTGTCCCCCACTCTCTGCTACCAGGCTGAAAAGAATATTAAAACTTTAGATTTAAGAGTTCAGCAACAGAACAGGTCTGCTATGCGGATTGCTTCATATCTGGAAAATCACCCAAGGATAAAAAAAGTATACTATCCGGGTCTCAGGTCTCACCCTTCCTACCAGCTCGCAAAAAGGCAAATGTCAGCCTTCGGTGGTATGATATCGTTTGAATTACATGAAGTCGCATACTTAAACCCATTCTTAAAAAACCTAATTATCATTCATCCTGCGCTAAGTTTAGGTGGGGTAGAAAGCCTGATTTGTGTACCAGCCCAAACTTCTCATGCGGCAATAAGCGAAAAACAAAGAGAGTTACTAGGAATTAGTGAGAAGCTATTAAGACTATCAGTAGGTATAGAAAATACTGATGATCTAATTCATGACATTGAGAGCGCTTTGCAATGTTTGTAAATATTATTCCAATAAATACAAATGAAGAATAAAAATCCGCTTACCAAAACAGATAAGTGGATTTCTGCTTTACAAATCGTTAAACTGCTACTTCTTTTTCTTTTTTTGCTTGGGGATAATGCTTATCAGAAAGGTCAATCTCATCCTTTACTGACCAGCCGGTTTTTAGTCCGATAACAAACCAGCCCAGGGCCAGCACTCCTACGGCAAAAATGGTATCGCCAATCACACGTAGCCAGCGAAGAGTATCCATGCCGGGCTGTTGCATAAACTCAGCGGAACGGGCATACCACAAACCTACTTCCACACTTACCCAGGTTTGCGCCAGCCCGATGGGCAACACACTGATGAGCACCATCAAAGCCAATCCGATATTGATAGACCAGAAGGCGAAGCGAATCACGCCATCTTTCCATACATTACGAGCAGCCAGACCTTTGAGCACAAAGAGCATCAGTCCAATTCCTAAGATCCCATACACCCCAAACAGCGCGGTATGGCCATGGACCGGTGTAGTATTTAACCCTTGCATATAATAAAGCGCAATGGGTGGGTTGATCAGGAATCCAAAGATACCCGCTCCTACCAGGTTCCAGAAAGCCACCGCTACAAAGCAGTAGATCGGCCACTTATAGGCTTTGATCCATCCGGTAGAACGGCTCAGAGAGAGGTTATGATAAGCCTCAAAACCAATCAGTACCAAAGGAACCACTTCCAGGGCACTGAAGGTAGCTCCCAACGCCAGCACAGCAGTAGGCGTACCGCTAAAATAGAGGTGATGGAAAGTACCTATGATTCCTCCTGACAAGAAAATAATGGTGGAAAATAATACCGTAGCTGTGGCGATACTCGCTTTGATCAACCCCATTCTTACAAACAGGAAAGAGATAACAACGGTAGCAAAAACTTCAAAGAAGCCTTCCACCCACAGGTGTACTACCCACCAGCGCCAGTATTCCGCCACCGCCAGATTCGTTTGCCGTCCCCACATCAGTCCGGCTCCATAGAAAACAGCAATGGCAATGGAAGATATCAGGAACATCGCCAGCATATGCCGGCTGTCTTTCTGAGTTTTGAAAGCGGGCCATATCGCTCTACCCATTAGGAACAACCAGATGAAAAGACCTGCAAAAAGAAAGATTTGCCAGAACCTACCCAGGTCCACATATTCATAACCTTGATGTCCAAACCAGAAATTAGCTTCATACCCAAGTTTTTGCATGACACCAAACCACTGCCCTGTCAGTGAACCCAGTACAATGACAAGCAAGGCACCAAACAAAATATTAACTCCCAGTGCCTGGTATTTTGGCTCTTTGCCCGACACCGCTGGCGCAATGAATAAGCCCGTGGCCAGCCATGAAGTAGCAATCCAGAAGATCGCCAGTTGAATATGCCAGGTGCGAGTTACCGAGTAGGGTAAATATTCTGCTAGGGGAAAGCCATAAAATGCTGTTCCCTCAACTCCATAATGTGCTGTTACTGCCCCCAGGATTACCTGTACTACTATCAATGCCATCACTACCCAGAAGTACTTAAGGGTAGCTCGCATAGATGGTGTAGGCTGAAGCCCCAACAGCGGATCTTTATCCGGCAGCTCTGAAGGGTCAGGATTCTCTTCATGATGAGAGGCATAATAATAAGCAAGTAAGCCAATGCCAGCCAGCAATAATATAACGCTAAATCCTGTCCAGAGAATTAGTCCACTGGTCGGCTCATTGGCTACCAGTCGTTCGGGAGGCCAGTTATTCGTATAAGTTATTTCACTTCCCGGTCTGTTGGTCACACAGGCCCATGTTGCCCAGAAGAAGAAAGCATTCATCTCCCGCATTCTGCTTTGTTCCTGGATAGAATTCGCCGGAATGGCATAAGCATCTCTTAGTGCTTCCTGTACCGGATCATTCATAAACAAACCCGCATAAAAATGGCTGTTATCTTCTATAGCCTGAGCTCTCATAGATGTAATGGTCAGTATACCTGATTGAGGATCATAGGTATTTTGCCGCAACTGCTTTTGCAAGCGTGCTCTTAAAGCAGCTTGTTTTTCTTCATCTAATGCATCATAGGCAGTACTGAAGTCCTGCTCGGCCATTGTATTGAGCATAAAAACCGCCTCTTTATGCAGCCAGTCGGCAGTCCAGTCGGGAGCGACATAGGCACCATGTCCCCAGATACTACCTACTTCCTGCCCTCCCATAGACTGCCAAACATTCTGACCATTTTTGATGTCTTCTTCAGTGAAAATGGTTTCTCCTTCTTCGGTCACTATCTGTCTGGGTATGGGAGGAGCCTGGCGATAAATTTCTATCCCGTAATATCCCAGCACGGCAAAAGACCCCACCATTACCACGACAAACCCGATCCATAACTTTTTGTACTTCATAATGATAAAAATTAGGTTGTCAACATATTAAAAAGTGTCTATCAGTGTAGACTGGTCGTATCAGGCTTACTCATCTGAAGTTGCTTGATGAATTTAGGAAAGAGGATATTGTTCTCCAAATGCACATGGGCATAGAGATCTTCTTCAAATTCAGCCAGCTCCTGGTAAAGCATTTTATAAGACTGACAGGCATCTTCGGGTAAGGTGTAGTCATTGGTCAGGTTACGAATTCTTTTCATCTCATCCCCTGCACCTTCGTGTTCCTCATTGAGTTCTTTCAGCAACTCGGCAATTTCAGCTTCAGATATGCTGACGGGTTGTTGATCCCATGCTTTGATGAGTGGAAACAGTTTATCTTCTTCCTTATGTAAGTGCTGAAGCAACTCTTCATGCAGTTCTATAAAATCATGATAGATATCAATCAGCTCAGGATGCTCCTTCCCATGCACTTTGCTTACCTTCTCGGCCAGCAGATGAATCTGCGGCCCCTGATTTCTGATGTATTCATGGTGGTTGTTGACAATGAAGTCGCAGAGCATGGAAAGCGGCCAGTGACTGACTCTCAGGTTTTGCTTTTCGGGTTGAACCTGCCGGATAGCCTGATTCACCTCTTCGGGATCTACACCGGCCTTTCGGCAGGCATCTTCAAAGCTTCTTTTTCCGCCACAACAATAGTCTATTTTCAACTTGTGGAATACAGCAGCAGCCTGCGGGTATTGTTGAACCACTTCGCCAACAGTGATTTTAGCAGGCTGCTTATGGATTTGCACCTGCCAAACTTCCGGACCGGCTTGCAGCACTTTCCACTGTAACTGTCCGGGTCGCTCTTCCTGAAACTGATAGAACAGCGGTTTAGGATCATGGTCATTGATAAGCATAAGGCTTTCACCTTCGGGAAGCTTGTCAAAAGATTCAAAAATAAATTGATGCTTATCTTTTGGGGCGATTTCTCTTACATCTATCGTGCTCATTTTCTTAAGGTTATGAATCAATAATGAGCTAAAGATAAAGGAGGTGAAGTTTAGAGGTTTATGATCTTAATCACATTGACTCAGAAAAAAAATTCTTTTTCTGGCTAATGAACAGTAAGCCAAGTCCAATAGGCATGATAAGACTCAGGTAAAAGAGCAGTTCAAAAAAATGATTGAATCCGGGAAGCCCATTGATATTGAGTAGAGACTGTAATACCAGCGCCAGTTCACTCAGGATAAAACCCATTATAAATACCCATATGCCAGTTTGCTGCCAAAAATTGGAAAGAATGAGCCAGTGCTCTTGTACAAACCAGCCCAGCAAAAAGAAAGTAGTAATCCCAATGAAGTTCAGATGCAGATAGGCAATCACGAAATTTCTTTGCGCATAAGCCAGATTAGCTACAAAAGGTAAGGCTTCGGCTAACAGCAAAATATTCTTCACTACTAACGAAATCAGCACCAGCAGCCATAGCAAGGCTACCATTTTACCTAATCTCTTTGTCCACTGTAAACGGACTACATTCAGGATACGGAACAGAAAGTAAAGACTTATGAGCTGAGCAAAAGCCGACAAGCCTGCCAACACATAAAGCCAGAGATGAGGCTGCGTCCACAAAACGGAAGAAGCATAAGTGGGTATGGCTGCCACAGCATTGAGCCAGAAGAATACCTGACCATCCTTCTTAAAATAGCCCATATCATTTTTCTCCAGCCAGTAAAAGAATAATCCCATGACGGCAAAGAGAAACCAGCCATTGTACTGAAAATGCAGGTAGAAGTAAATTGCCAGATGATACCAATGGGTAGCCGACAAGCCATTAGCCATGATAGGTCCCAGGGCAAAAGGTCCAATAGAGGAAATAAGCATAAGGATGATGGCGAAACGGACGACCACAAATGAAAAGCGATGTATGCCATAGGGCTGTGTTTCTTCTCTTCTATCCTTCAAAAATCTCCAGGCAAAAAAATAGGACAAAAAGATATGCAGGGTAGAGACAATGATGCTTCCTGCGGCATAACCCTGTACAGGAAATAAAATCAGCATGCCTAAAACAGTAATCTGAAACGCCCAGAAGAGTCGGTCAAAAATTTGTAAGCGTTCTCTTTTCACATAAGCTGCTACCAGCGCCACAAAAAAGGCATTAAAAATCCAGCCCAGAAAAGCCACATGGGAATGGCCGTGTAGCCAGAATTTATAATTAAGCCCCGGCACAGTACTGAGGTAGAAAGAACGCAGAAACACACCCAGTACCGCTACGATAAAAAGAAAAAGCAGAGAAACCCAGGCCCATCTTTTGAACATCTTCTGGCTCAATGCTACTCTTACTTTTGGCATGGACTGGGTAGATGGCATGACTTAAGAAACGATTTTGAGGGTTTTCATCTTGAAGCGAAAAATATCGGCAATGCTTTGTGCTTTCATACGGGCTTCTTCGGCTTTTCGTCCGGCAAAATGCTCGTCCAGCGTCTGCATAAACAGGCGTAGCCAGCGATCAAAGTGCTCTCCTCTAATGGGTAGAGGCAGGTGTTTGTCAAACGGGCTGCCTTTATAGACGTTTTCTCCCAGCAGCAGCTTGGCCCAGAAATCATACATTTTGGGGAGATGAGTTTCCCAATGTACCTGGGCTATTTCATTGAAAATAGGCGATAACAGTTCATCCTGATTAACTTTATTATAGAATTCATCCACCAGCAGGCGAATGTCTTCTTTGGTTTGAATATCTTTCATGACAATATCTTTTCTGGGTGCTGAGAAGCCGCCCTGTTTTTTAAGTTTTGACGAGCAGCAATAGTTCCTATGCTGAACAGGTATGCGAAAATAAGGAGGCCATTGGACAAGCCACTCCATTGATGCAGCTCATATATTCCTCCTATACTGCCGATTATGCGCAAGGCCAGGCTGAGTTGTAATCCGAAGAGCCAGAGGTAAAGTATGGGATGGTAAGGTTTAGCAGAAAGCTTAAGTACGCCCGGCAAGATGATAGGTCCGTGGGCAAAAATCATGGAAAAAACGAAGCCGATGAAAAAACTGTGCAGCACCGCATCGTAGTAAAAGTCGCTGAGTAGGCAGAGAGCACCGCACATCAGCAGCCAGAAGTAGCCACAAAGTAAAGAGGCCGCTACAAACTGGGTCAGCCCCTCTTTTCTGATGCTGATTCGCGCGATATCATAGCGATACAGCCATACTCCCATCAGGATCAATCCACTTCCAAAAATCATTCTTCCCGCACCATGAAACGGAAACACTAATCCCAACAGAAAAATAGCTATTGCCAGCAGAAAGCTGCTGCTTTTGAGTTTAGAATCTGGCAAAAAGCGGCCGAGGTCCAAACGCTCTCCGGTGATGGTAAGCAGCAAAAATCCTATCCACCAGCTCACAGCCAGCGGGTACAGTTGGGATTTGACTAACAACAGGTTGCCAATCAGCCAGCAAACAGCACCGGCTATCATCAGCAGCATATGCCTTTCCTCATGACGCTGGTAGAGGTAATAAAGCATAACCGCATATCCTAGGCTGGCAGCAGCTAAGAGCACATAGGCTACTAGGCTCAGATGTGTCAGAAAGAAAAAGGTGCTGATACCTGAAAGAAGAGGAGTCAGATATGCCCAGTATTTTTTGATGACCACGGCTCTTTCCAGGCTGATCAAAGTACCCAGAAAGCTACCCACCATCATAGCGCCATGCTCTCCAGCATTTACAGAAATCGGAAAATAGAGTCCTAGCCTCAGCCAGCCTGCGGTAGTAGCCGTGAGCAATGCCAAACCGACCAGCGGTAAAATATGATAGGGATTTTTCATGGCTGCTAGTTTATGTCTTGTTGTAATAAATCAAAACCTTTGTTCAAAACTAGCGCAATACAAGCCAAACCATTATGACCTCAATCATATTCCTCAAAAATCTCTGCGATTGGCAGTTCTCCCTGCTCCCCACAGAGGAATCAATATCCAAACGAGTGAGCAAATGAAAGCCAATGTGATACCTAGAGAGGTACCGAAGAATTTATTAAACACAGCTCCGGTGTAGCCCAGAAGTGCTGATATATCCAGCTTGAGCATCATCAGAATGCGGGAAAGGTCTACCGGATTAAAGAGGGTGAAAGCAATGGCAAATTTATCTACCGGATAATCCTCAAAAGCCAGGAGTAAAAGCAGGAATATTCCATCATACAGTACTGCCATAAACAGCCACACCAGCAGTGCCAGTCCGAAGCCCTTGACTCTGTTTTCATTTTTGAGTGAAATCCAGAAGGCAATGGCAGTAAAAATAAAGGTCAGCAGCAAGCCGGTAAGCAGCAATGTGAAGAAATTCCATATCTGGGCCGATATAAAGATGCCATAAAAGAGAAATGGAAGTCCTAATCCCAGTAGCAGGCTCAGAGAAAGAGAAAGCGCCAGCCCCAGGTACTGCCCTCCAAAAATGGAAGCGCGGCGTATAGGCTGGGCCAGCAGTAGTTCTACAAATTCCCGGCTGCTGTAATAGTAAATTACGCCAAACATGATGCTTACCAGCGGACTCAGCACGATAATGATGTTCATCAGGCTGATGATGGCTTTGGATAGGTCATTGCTAAAGTACAACAGACCTGTGGCACAGAGCAGATAGAACAGAAAATAGATAATGCTCCAGCGGCTCCGCATCAGATCAAAGAAGGTGAATTTGAATATTTTTAACATGACAATAGCAGATTTAAAATTACAGATTCCAGATTGAAATATTGATCATTCAGGAGGAACTCGATTAATCGTGTTTGTACAGTTTTGGAATTAAGTTGAGTAGTTCAATCATTCATCATCAAAATGCTTTCTTTTTTTTTGAGTAGCATTTGAGCGATGGCATGCTCCAGGTCTACCTCACCACTTTGCCTTACCAATTCCTGAAGACTGCCCCTAAAGTGAATATGTCCCTCCAGCAGAAATACAATTTCATCGGCCAGCGTTTCTACCAGGCTCATAATGTGGGTAGTAAGAATAATAGTCTTACCAGCCTCTCTTTCTCTGAGGATCATCTCTTTCAAGCGGATCATCGCTACCGGATCAAGTCCTACAGTGGGTTCATCAAGGATGATGACAGGATTGTCAAACATCAGACTGAGGAGTATATTGACCTTCTGCCGGGTTCCTCCGGAAAGAGAGCGCAACGTTTTATCCAGAAACTCTTCCAGTTCAAAACCCTCTATGATTTCTGCTTCATACACGGCTTGCTGTTGCCTGATGTCTTTCACCATACTTATCAGCTCCTTTACTTTCAGGTTCTCAGGGAAGCGGGCGATCTGGGGCAGGTAAGCAATATGCTGACGGTACAGCCATTCTCTGTGGATTTTTTTTCCTTCAAGATAAATTTCTCCCTTATCAGGATGCACCAGGCCGAGCAGACTTTTGATGAGGGTAGTTTTACCAGAACCATTGGGACCCAGAATGGCAAAAATGCCTCCTGAACTAATATCTAAATCTACTCCTTTAAGCACCTGATTGGGTCCGAAAGATTTATATAAATTTTTGATCGTAATCATGATACTGGTTTCATTAAAGGTGAAGGATCTACCAGGTTTTGCGGAGTGATGGCCGGAGCCACTTTTTCGGCAAAATTGATAATGTCTATGAAAAGACTCCGCAACAAAATGATAGAAGGCTGCACCCGGTTGATGACATAGGAGAACAGCTTGACCGGATGGTAGGGCACATCCCCTACTCCATTTTTATCCAGGTCATAGCCGCTGTATTCGCTCCAGTAATTACTTTCGTAGGTGTTATAGTTGTGCTGACTGTTGGTGGACAAGTCAAAGGTATTGGACAGAAAATTATTTTTCGTAAACACATTGCTGTCACTACTGCCGGAGATACGCAGTGCCCAGCCGTTTCTCCTGAAGTTATTGTGCGTAATCTTACAGCGGTTGGCCCCTTCAGCGTAGATACCACTGGTATTTTCGGTAAATTCATTGTGGGTAATCTCGCTGTCATAAATTTCTTTGAGCAATAAGCCATAGGAGGCACTTCCCCAGTTTTTTTCAAAGACATTGCGCTGCATATTGATCTGCTTGGAAAACATGACCGCTACGCCTGCCCCATTATTGCGAAATGTATTACCCAGATAATTGTCGTGGTTTGAAAACATAAAATGCAGGCCGTAACGCAGATTTCCTTCGCTTACATTCTCTGCTATGGTGCTGTAGTTGACAAACTCCAGATAAATCCCATCGCGGTGATTTTTGACGATATTGTTTTTGATGGTGATACTATCACAGTACCAGAGGTGGATGGCATTGCCGGAAGAGGCTTCATTTTCCGCATTGCCGATAATCTCATTGTCTGCCACAGTACAATGGACAGATTCTTCCAGCATTACTCCAAAGAAGGTGTTGATCAACTGGTTGCCGCGTAAAGTGCTTCCCCGGCTATTACTTAGCTTGATACCTGCCTGATCTTTGAGATAGCTAACCCCTACATTCTGAATTTTGAAACCGCTTACAGTCACAGAATCAGCAGTGATGGTCAGAATCTCGTTCTGGTTTTCTCCATCCAGCACCGGGAAATCCTGACCTAGCAGTACCAAGGGTTTGTCAATGATGATATTGCCTTCTTTGTAAACACCTTTTTCTACCACAATTGTATCACCGGTGCTGGCAAACTGTAAGGCTTCAGTGAGTGATGTATGCCGACGCTCCACCCCTACGTAATGGGTTTGGGCATAAACTGCACCTAGACCTAAAAAAATGAACAGCAAAATATTCAGCAAAGCTTTCATGATCATTCCTCACTTTCTTCCTTAGTATATGCTTGCGGATCGGCCAATTGCCAGATGGTATCAAATTGTTCATTCAGTTGTTTCCAGCGGTAGAGCTCTCCTCCATTCTCCTGCTGAAACTGCTGTGCAATCTCCTTATTCTGAAAAGCAGCCATGTTCAATCCCATAGGGCTAGGCATCTGGTCTGTCTTCAGGTAATAGGCTTCTTTTGCATTAATCAGTAAACCTGGCTTAGTAAAACCTGTTACGAGAGAGTATGCTATATCTTCATGGGCAAGCTGATCTGTTTTATAAAAGTTGACCATACATTCTATGGCGTCAAACTTGAAGACCTTGCCTTTGGCAGAAACCAGCTCGCTGCCGTAGCGCTGATCTACGATGGTCATTTGGCAGTACTGGCATTGTTCTTCACCATAGTTGATAGGCTGAGGCTCTACGGAACATCCATTAATGAAAAGTATCAGTACCAATATGGCAATGGAAATGGGCTGAACCGCTTTTTTCTTTTTTATATTTCTCCACTTCAGCCAACTGGCTGCCAGGCCCAGCACCATCGCTAAACCCAGGAACATGCTGCCCCAATGAGGATAAGAGTAGGCATCAAAGTTGAGCAACATTTTCTGTCCAAACAAAGGTGGCTGGTATATCATACCAGGTATTTTGATGGGCGCATTAGGATCTAGGTCATGCCCATAATCATATTCCCAGAGATAAAAATCGTAGATTCCCAGTATACCCAGGATAATTAGTAGTATGCTCCAGGCCACAAAGCCTTGTCGTTTGTTGACAAAAAACAGTATGATACCCATTACAACCATCCCGATGACAATATAAGGGAAGTACTGTAGCTCAGGGATTGAATCTGGCTCTATGTACTTCATACCGATATAGTGGTTCAGGATATTGATATTCTGCAAGACAGATTCACTGTTGCCTGATATTTGGTTGATCCAGATGTACATAGTGATGCCATCAGGATATTGTGGAGCAAAGAGGGTAATCTGCCATAAGGGAAAAGCAAATAGCAAGAGCAAGCTCAAAGCTCCGATCAAAAACAATATTCTCGGTGAATTTTTCATGGCTATAGCCTATTAATGAATAGAAAAGCAGGCTTCCCTAAGTGGGAAGCCAATGCTCTTATCATTTATTTCCGGTTTTCCAGCTCAGGGCAACACTGCTTCCTTTGGAAGAAACCCTTGCATAGCCCTGCATTTCCTGATGCAGTGCTGAGCAGAAGTCGGTACAGTAGAAAGGGTACACACCGGCTTTCTGCGGTTCCCAGAGCAGTGTTTCAGTCTGTCCGGGCATCACCAGCAATTCAGCATTATTAGCACCCATGATGCTCAGTCCGTGAGGCACGTCCCAATCCTGTTCCAGGTTGGTCAGGTGGAAGTATACCTTATCTCCCACTTCAATACCCTCAATATTGTCCGGAGCAAAGTGACTGCGAATGGAAGTCATGTACACATGTACTTCATTGCCGTTCCTCTCAACCCTTGCCTCGTTTTCCTTTTTGGCAGCATGAGGGTGGTGATTCTCTGACAGCTTAAAGGTCTTGACAGATCTTGGCTTCACCAGTTCGGCAGGGAGAGCCTGTGCATAGTGTGGCTCACCGATGGTAGGGAAGTCCAGTAACAATTCCATTTTATCTCCGGAGATATCGTAGAGCTGGGCAGAGTGTGCCAGTTCCGGGCCGGTTGGCAGATATCGGTCTTTGGTGATCTTGTTCAGCGCGACCAGGTATTTGCCAAATGGCTGTTGAGAGTCACCACCAGGAATCATCAGGTGACCTATGGAGTAATAAGTGGGTGCACGATCTACTACCTCTTTGGAATCCACCTTCCATTTCACCACCTCTGAAGAGATGAAGAAAGAGGTATAGGCATTGCCTTTGCCGTCAAACTCAGTATGCAACGGCCCCAATCCCGCCTGCTTCACGATACCATCCAGCACTGATTCGTATTTAAGCACTGGGATACCATCTATGGTAGTTTCAAAATCTTCATTTTCAATGGCCTGCATCATTTTGCTAAAGGAGTGCACCGACATATCCGCTGACAATTTACCATTACCCACAATATATTCTCCGGTAGGATCTACATCTACACCATGAGGGGACTTAGGTGTAGGCAGGAAGTAGACAAGTCCGGGACATTCTTCAGGAATCAGCACTTTTACAGATTTTTTCTGAGTGGCAGTGGCGGAATGAGTCTCATCGCTGTACTCATTATTATAATAAGAAGCAGGCATCTCCTTGGCCTTTCCTTGTGCCAGATATTCCTCAGCCTTCTTCCAGTTGACGGCTGCAATAAAATCCTTGTCGTTTTGTGATGCGCCAATTTCTTTCAGCGTATTGGATTGCTCAGTGTTGTAAGTAGTGAAGAATACCCATCCATGTGACTGACCTTTGCCGGCATGTGCCAGGTCATAATCATAGCCGGGTACCAGCACCTGAAAAGCCATATCCATGTCACCACTTTCCTGATCCACACTGATAAAGCTCAGTGAACCTTTGTATTTTTCTTTGTACTGATCCAGCGCCACATCTTCATTAGGAATCGGTACGCTAAAACGGGTACCAGCTACCACATATTCAGAATTGGCAGTGATAAAGGGTGAAGAGTGATTACCCCCAGAATTTGGAATCTCAATGATTTCGGCAGTTTCAAATGTACTCAGATCTACTCTGGCAATGCGGGGAGTATTGTTACCATTGATGAAAATCCAGCGGCCATCCGGCACTCCATCGGTCTGAGAGAGTTCGGGGTGGTGGGCATCATCCCAGGGTACAAAACCATAAGAGGTTTGCAGCATAGGCTTGGTTTCTTCATTATAGCCATAACCTTTTTCCGGATCCTGAGAAAAAACGGGGATCACCCTGAACAATCTGCCGGAAGGTAAGCCGTATACGCTGATCTGTCCGCTAAACCCTCCCGACATAAAAGCATAAAACTCATCATGGTTTCCGGGGGCTACATATACTTTGGAGGCAGCGTTGCTGACATTCATTACGCCACCGGCTTCGTTGTTTGAGCGCTGGGGAGTACAGGCAAAAGTAAAAGCTGCACTCAGGATCAAAGCGGTGTATTTTTTTATGAAATGTATCATGACGTTTACTGATTTGATGGTTATTGTTTCATTTTACTTCATCTACTGAGCGGAAGTATTCCAGTATCCTTCTGGCATCCTCACGGCTGATATTCTGATTGGCCATGGGAGATAAGTATTCTGCCAGTAGAGCTTTAGCGACAGGGTCTTTTTGCACCATCTCATTAGGATTCATGATCATATTCATGATCCATTCTGGAGAACGACGGGCAGTAATTTCTTTTAGTGCAGGACCTACATAACGATCTTCCAACTGGTGGCAGGCGGTACAATTCTCTTCAAAAATCACCTTACCTTCTGCCGCCATCGTTACGTCTATCGGACCCAGGTCAACATGATCTACCGGACCGACTCCCTTATTATCCATAGGGTCAGTCAATTCCTCGGTCAACTCTTCTGTATTTTCCTGTGTCTGCTCAGTGTTATCAGATGCAGTAGATGCATTTTCGTTTCCGGCATTACTACCACAGCCAAACATTAGTGCGCTGAATAACAGGCTCAGCACTAGGTTTCCACTGATTTTTAGTACTTTAGGTGTATTGTTGAGGGTTTTCATAATGAATCTTATTTTGTTGTTTCAAAAGTAGGAGGGCCTGGACTGAAGTGTTTATGATTTGAATCATATAGCGTTGTTAACGCTTATTTTTTTTAATTTTATGGGATAGCCTTTAGCCGTTTTAGACTTAATATTTTTTAATGAAGGTGAAGCATGAGCATGATAGAAACCGAAATACTGAAGAAATACGGAGCCAGAGAAAGTAATGTCAGTAAAGATGAAATGCTCTTTATGGAAGGGGAAAGAGCGCTATACTACTGGCAGATTGTACAGGGCAGTGTCAAGATGGTCAACTTTAGTCCTGATGGGCAGGAGTTTACGCAAGGCATCTTTCACGAGGGTGAAAGCTTTGGCGAACCTCCCCTCTTTTCCGACTTTGACTATCCAAGTAATGCCGTTGCCGTGGAAGATTCAGTGCTGCTGAAACTTTCCAAAGAAAATCTTATCCAACTGCTGAAGGAGAATTTTGAGATACATTGGATGATTACCAGTACGCTCAGCAAACGCCTGCAGTACAAAGCCATGATCATGCGGGAAATGTCCAGCCACCCTCCTGAGCACCGTATCCTGACACTGATTGATTACCTAAAACATGAAGAGTCTCAGGAACATGAAGGTGAACAGTACTACGAAGTACCACTTACCCGGCAGCAGATTGCTGATATGACAGGGCTTAGAGTAGAGACTGTCATCCGAAGCATCAAAGCACTGGAGGAAAAAGGTAAAGTAAAAATTATCCGCCGCAAAGTACACAGGAAGCGATAAGCAATCTCACAGCTGTCCAAAGCGTTTTTTCACCTACAAAGACAGTATTATTAGACGCAATTCTTGGGCAGCTGCGATTTTATTATTTTACTTCAACTCAACCTTGACCCCATTGGAAATGATCATGGCAATGTCTTTGACATTCTGAATATCCAGCAATGGATTAGAGCTGAGCAGAACCAAATCAGCCTCTTTTCCTTTCTCAATCGTACCGATACGATCTTCAACCTTTAAGAGTTTTGCACCGTTAAGCGTGGCCATCTTTAAGATTTCAGCATTTGTTAATCCACAACCTGTTAATAACTGTAGTTCCCGATGAAAGCTGCCACCTGGGATAATCCAGGGATTGTTAGTATCTGTTCCGGTAGTGAGCATGATACCCTGATCATGCAGCATTTTGACAAACCTCTGTACTTTGGGCCAAATCTTCTGTGCATCTATAAAGTCCTGTTCTGTCCATCCGAGATTGAAATTGAAGATAGTCTGCCAGTTCTCTATCATTTTATCAGGAAGCTCACTGAGAAGCTCATGGGTTTTATAGGCTGAAGTGTTGCCGAAAAAAGTTGCGTGGAATACAACCAATGTTGGATCAACAGAAGTATTGTTTTTCTTTAGTGTGCTGATCAGTTCTGAGATCTTTTCACTTTCTAGATCCACATATTCAAACCACTTATAAAATGCCTTGCTACCCATGAGCACACTTTGGTGGTAGCTCGCCTTGTGTTCATCCGGAATGTAGATGTCACTTACAGGGATGATATGGACAATGTTATCAATGCCGAGCCTGGATGCTTCAGTCCAGGAGGTATTATGCAGGTGTGCGATTGTTTCCAGCTCAATCTTATGTGCTTCCCGGATACCCGCTTCTAGTAGCTCAGGCGGTAAGGAGGTATAGAACTTGATAAAGTCCACTCCACTTGCTTTCTGTTTTCTTACTTCCTCCACCACTTCACTTTTTGACTTTACCTGAGCTACCAAATTAGTAAACTGGGTGGTATCCAAGATGCTACCCGCTACAAATAGTTCGGGACCCATCATCTTTCCGGAAGCAATGTTTTCTTTTACCTGAACAGTTACTTCGGTGAAGCCACCGGGATCTCTGCTTGTGGTGATACCATGTTTCAAGAGTAAACTTGCAGTAATTTCGGGCAGTTCATCTTCCAAGTTCATTCCTATGGTAGGCTGTCCATCAACTACCGATACTTCTACCTCCCCCATAGCCATATGCACATGGGTGTCAACAAAACCCGGTAGCAAATATTTACCCGAACCATCAATGACTTCTACATTATCTGGTTTCTTCTCTTGTGTCTGATGATCTGAAATTTCAAAGATAAGACCATCCTTGATAAGGATATCCATATTCTCCTTTACCTGGCCATTTTCTACATCAATTACATTTGTGTTTTTGATCCATATATCCTGTCCGTAAGCTCTACAGCACAGGCTAACAGTTACTACCAAAAAGATCAGTATTTTTTCTGTCATCATCATTGTTTAATTTATGTGTTGACAGGATTAGTAATTCACCGCACTGATTCTTTACATGAAGAATAATTTTTTTAAGAAATGTAAACAATAGAGGCTTGCCGGTACTAATAAGCGGCAAAGGCTAATGCACAATATATGAGCTCTCCAAAGAGAAAAGACAGATTCAATACTATGTTAAAGGAACATTACGGCATCATCCGAAAACTATGCCGAGGATATGCTGATTCTACAGAGGACTTTGAAGATAATGTGCAGGAAGTCTGTTATCAGCTTTGGAAGTCCATAGACAAATTTGGGGGAAGGTCTAAATCAGGAACCTGGGTATATAGGTTGACCCTAAATGTATGCCTGTATAATCTGAATAAGAGAAAAAAGAGCGTTGAATATCCTGTTGAAAATGTGCTGATTTCAAAAATAGCCGATCGGCAGGCTCAACCTTATGATTCTGATAGTCCGGTACATATTTTATATCAATCCATAGCTTTATTGAAACCCATTGATCGGGCCATCATCATGCTTTACCTGGAAAAAAAAGAACATGCCGAAATCGCCGAAGTTGTGGGATTAAGCCTTTCAAATATTGGTGTGAAGATCAATAGAATTAAAAAACAATTAAAAAAAATAGTTGATGAAAGATCTGCAAGACTTATGGAGTGAAATCCAGGAGAAGACCTTGGAAGAAGATGAAATCAGCGCTATAGTGAACAGAAAATCTGTCTCAGAATTAGTGCGCTTCAAACGTCTTTTATATGTTGAACTATATAGTTCCTGGGCATTATTGGCTATTCTTTTCTTTTTTCATAAAGCTGTAGGGAATGAAATCACCCTGCTGATCTTTATCACTGTATTGCTTGGCACATTGTTAAACATCATCACTTTAAGAAAACTACAACAGCTACAGTTGTTAGAGGATGTGAAGAGCTTTCTGAAAAAAACCATAAAAGTGTTATGGACATTTGTGATTGGATTCATTGTAAGCATTCAAATGGTGGGAGTTATTGTCATTATTACTGTTAAGATTTTACGACAGAATCTCATGTCCTGGTCTGAATGGTTTTCTTCTGCGGAGGGTACTTCCGTGCTCATTGTACTTTTTGTTATTGAAGTGGTGCTGTTATCCTATGCCTGGATATTTTATGTAAGAAGGATACATTCCTTGAAGAAACTTCTGGAGGAAATGAATCATTAAGGTCTCTGTCTTAGGATAGTAAAACAGAACTTTATAGTCATAGGTGACTTATACCTATTCTTGTTTGATACAAATTGTTAAAGGCGAATAGCCAAATTGAAGCAGATACCAATTAGGTTTAAAAATCACTTATATAAGTTGTCTTTACTAATTGTTCAAAACCATTTTTTTTGCACTTACCTCTATAGGGAAAACTATTATTGAGAAGTTGTTTCTGAATAAAACTCTTCTAGCATTATTTTTTTATGCTGGTCATATAGATGAACAAGGGTATTTTCAGGTATGTTTTCCCCACCAAGGCAGGCATAAGATAAGAAACGAAATCGCTCCGACTTCTCTTCAATTGTTTTAAAATAAGAAAAGTCAAACAAATAAAAATCAGGCTGTGGAAATCCACCAACATTATATGCATACATCACCGGTCCGTCAATTATGATTGCATAGGTATCTCGTTGTTCATTTAGGTCCGTATCAGCCTGTATAAGCCCCTCTAGACGATGTAAATAGACTGAAGCCATCTTTGGATCTTCCCATACAGTTTCAGCTAAATACAAGCCTTTAGAGAAAGGAATATCATTCAGAACAATATTCTTTATAAAATCAGCAGCACCTTTAGGCTTATTCGGATGTGAGTGAAGTGCCTGCATCAGCATATACGTTTTTATAGCTGTTCACTATTGATTTCACTTCTGATTTAATAGTATCTAAATTTTGATTGATGACAATATCTCTGTCTTTCACTTGCTTGTTATCTTTCTGGTGTAAAAATTCCACGAAAGGTTCTAAGGTATACAGTGTGCGGAATCGATGTCTCTTAAATTTAGCAAAGAAATAGTTTTGAGCTTCATCTGTGGATCTACCAACAAATTCTCCCTTTTTCAGCGTTTGTACCTCTTCAGGTTTAACTATTGCTCTTTCCTGTACACTAAATCCGTGGCTTAAATTTCCCTGATCATATTTGTGGTAACTAGTACCTTCATTTTTAGAAATTATTTCTCTTTCCTCTTTACCGATAGTCTCACTTACAATTTTTGCAGTTTGAGGAAGGTTGGTTCTTCCGAAATACATGTTGTTCATATTGGCAATGATGGTTTGTGCTTTTTGCAACCCATATTTTTCAACTAACATGGCTGTATCCTGAGCAATCAAGACCATCGCAATTTTATTTGACCGTGCTACAGCTCCTATATGGTCCAAGTCATCAAGATAAAGGGTAGTAGCTTCGTCCAGCATAAGGAAACTTTTGTGCTTACCTTCTACATTCATCTGTTGTAATGCAACTGTAAAAATACAACTTATCACCGGAGCAAGTGATTTCCTGATTTGAGGACTCATTCCAACAGATAGCAGTTTCGGGTCTTCAGGATTATTAATATCCAGGTCAAAATCGTTGCCGGACAGAATCCAGGCCAATTTAGGTGTGTTCAAACGGGCAATTACATTTTGCAATGACGCCACCTGCCCTCCTAACTGGCGATCTGCTTTGGTGTCCAATGAGGTAACGATGCTGCGGATGTAGTCTCCACTTGTATCTTCGCTCAACAACATGGAAAATACATGCTGGTAATCCTGGTACAAAATGGTATTGAAAACATGAGGTAATGTGCATTGTTCAGGATGCTTAACCTTATAAAACCAGATAATTGCTGTAAACCAGTTGATAGCACTACGGGTAAAAAAGTTTCCGTTGTGTTTGACTGAACTTAGATCCAGGTTATTGTAAATACTGGTGGCAATTTCTTCAGCATAACTTACTTCTTTGATATAATCTGCTCTAATAGGATTTACTCTATGACAGCGACTTACGTTTTCAAAGTCTAACACGTACAATGGTAAGTTTGCCTTTCTTTTATTTTGGATAAGGATGGTATTTAATTCATTTGTCAGTGTTGGAAATTTATAGTCGTACAAGATCCCACAAAATCCCTTTTCAATGAATTGAGACATATAAGGACGAACTACTGATTCTGTTTTTCCTGACCCTGAACCTGCGATGACAATGGTATGCCGAAAAGGTTCTGTGACATTCACCCATCCCCTGCCCTTGGTTTTAAGGTTAATAGAATCTGGGTTGTTGATTTTCTTCCTTTTCACCAAACTTCCAAGTTTTTGTTCTTTAGTAGGAAACAAAAAACCGCATAATGGAAAAAAAATGAATATGCCGACGACAGAAGCGGGATACCCCAATATGAAAGATATTGACATTTTTTCAATATTGAGAAAAGTATAAGCGCAGCCAATTGTGATAAAAAATGCAAACCATTGAATGCTCTTATGTATCATTAACTCTTGATATTTTGGGCCACTATACCGTGGCATTCGTGAGCTGATAGTAACCATCATGAAGTAACTAAATAGTAATAGAATTCTGAGTGGTATAATAAGTTTCTCTAAAATTCCAAGAGGCTTAACCAGCCAATTAGCTAAATCCCCATAAAAATGAACCAATAAGTAATAATCAACGCCTAATAGCAATAAGCTTATCAACAGGAAAAAAAATGCTATCTGGAGCAATTGTCTTGACAAAAACATATTTACGAAATTTCATTTTGATCCTCTCCCCTACCCTTCTCTTTTGATTTTTTCATTTGCTTTCGCTCATCATCCAGTACGAGCGTTTCTTTAATTGCTATGGAACCACCTCGAATACTACCTAAAGCCTTAAGCATCTGCGATGCTGTCATACCCTCACTCCTACCCTTTGAATAAGTAGGTACCCCATGCTCATTTCCTGATGCTAATATAGCTTCCTGATTTTGAGTTTTGGAATCATCAAGTTTACCTAAATATTCTTCCTGCTTCTGATCTCTTCCGTGTTTTACAAAAAAATAAGGATCGTGAGAGAAGTTTCCTTTCGTAAACCTGTATTTGAGCTTTGTCAAATTTATAAAAAATGCCCGGCTATAACTGCATTCATTCCCAATTTCCTTTAACCGACCTACGTCAATTTTCTCCTCACCTAAATGTCGATTGATTTGATCAGTTGTATTTTCAATCTTCTTGTGAAAGTAGTTGTGTTCCTCAGTGCTATATTTTTGATAAAAACCCTTGCTGATGGTTTCATGCTTATAATCAAACATCTGCTGAAAATCTCTTGCGCTCTTTTCCTGAAATTTCTTGATATGGAATGTAGATTGCCTGGACCGCGGATTAAGAACATTCTCCTGTTTTGCATCCAAACGACTAACAATTATATGAGCATGTTTATGGAAGCCCGGCTTTTTATTTCCGGCAATAAATTGTGCCGGCTGATACTTTTTGCTTTCCCTTTCCTCAGCCCTATTTATTATTTTTGAAATCTCTATTTGATCATTAGGATTACTACTCCTTCTCAAAGTATTTACCCTCTGAGCTTCTTTGACCGACAATAATCGTCCACTTTTCAAATCCAAGTTTTTTATTTCTCTGTCTTTATGAATAGCCGCATACCATACCAAATCTCTTGATCTTAAATTGATTCTGTTCTTGAGCTGAAAATTAGCAGCATAATTATTCATGACTTGTCTTACATATTCTTTTAACTTCCCATCTTTATTATCAATATGTAATAACTCTTCCTCCGCCGGACTCACTATTATCGAGTAAAATTTCTCTTCTGATGGCTTTAATTTTTTACTACTTTCATCAATTCTAACCTCAACTTCATGATCATAAATTTTATCATTTTCATGATTAAAAAAAACACTTTCATCTTCTTCTCCCAATACATAATCATTACGGAGATATGCAATTAACTGGTTTACGGATCCACTATTTTGATAAATTTTATTGCCATCTTTATTAGGTTGAATTATCTTGATGTACATGAATTAACTCATTTTTTTATAGATGATTTTAAAGTTTGTTCAACATATTCAGCTATTTCTCTCTGTATTTTTTCTTTCAGTTCAGGCTCTATCAGTTTTTCAATCAAGATATTAATTTGAGCTTCTTGCAACAATCGAGTTCTGATCATCTCTTCAGTTATTTTCATTAGAACATTATCCTCTTGTTCTGCAATTTTATTTAACATATTTTCAGAACTTTGCTTCATTATTTGTACTAAATCAAATTCTTTTCCAGGATCATATGTAGCTGGATTAATCTTCCTTGTTATAAAAAAAACAAGCGCATCCTGGACATAATCTTTTATCTTCATATCTAAACGATTTGCCTCCTCTCCCACTTTTTCTCTCATTGTTTTACTCACAGTTACTACATATCGGTTAGACATAATAATTTAGATTTGTTTACTTAACTATATTGAATATCAGTACTTTATAAAATAAAAGCAACATGTAATAATTAATAAGTACTTGTATTATTGCATAAGACTCTCATAGTCAGAAGATTAAATCTATAATTTTTCAATATTTTATTTTACTTCTAGCTGCTGCTGAGATTTAATACAACTCTTTATCTTTAATTAATTCTTATTTATTAAATAATTATCTAATTAGATAATTATTTAATTTTGATAGTGTTTAATATTATAGTTTTATACCTAAATCGTTTAATGATTAAAAAATTATTTGAGTATTTTATATTATCATTAATTGATTGTTTATTTATGTAATTGTTTTGTTGTGTGATTAGATAATTATGTCATATCTTAGTTATATAGGTTTATAACATAATAGCTAAGTAATTATATAATTTTATAGGTATAAAATTTAGTAAGTATATGTTTATATTATTATATACTCTTATTATTATTTCATATTTTAGTTTTATAACTGTATTATAGGATGATTATTTTATTACTTAACTACATATTTATATATCTTATTAATTGTAAAATTTTATAATTATGTATTTATACAATTATTATGATTTTTAATTAAATGGTGATGTTAGCATATAATTTTATTATTATTTAATTTTTTATTTTTATAATTGTATCATGAAATGAGCATATTATTACTTAATTATATAACTTGTTAATTGGAAAATTTTATAATTATATCAGCAATTCATTTATGGATATATTTTTAATTTCAGCACAAAAGGGAGGGGCAGGAAAATCGACCTTAACAGCTCTAATATCAAACTCCTTAGCAATAGATTTTAGGAAAAAAGTTTTGGTAATTGATGGGGATGAACAAGGCACTATTACAGACTTCAGAGAAGCTGATGAATTAGAGTTAGAAGAATTTCCATATGAAGTCAAGAAGCTTCCCACCAAAGAGGTAGCTGAATATCTGGATAATTTAGAAGACCAATATGACGTCGTTTTTGTAGATCTGCAGGGAAGTACAAGTGATAATGATATATTAGAGATAATGATGCTGGCAAACAGAGTCCTGCTACCCATTATCGCCAGAAAAGCGGATCTATACAGTACACTTAATTATGTTGAGACAATTCGGAAAATAGAAACTTACAAAAAAGAGGAGGAAGAAGATACTGATTTTTTATTGTATGCCATGCTTAATCAGAAGAGAGGGAGAATAGAAGAAAAAGCCATGCGTGATTATTGCAAGGAGGTAGGAGTAAATATTTTTGAAAATGGCCTGCGAGACCTGGTAGCATACGCAAGATGGAATACATATGAAAGTTATATGTCAAGTGATAACTCAGATTTGAATGCTGTAAAAGAAGAGTTTACCGCTTTTATGAATGAATTTGTGGAAAAGTATAAATTGTAACATTATGAATAAGCAAAGTATTATAGCGAATGTAAATCCAAAGAAAAAAAAGACTAATAGAAAAGCTGCTGCTGCCAAGCTTAGGGAAGAGTCTTTTAACCAGGCTTATCAAAAGAATAAAGAAGAAAAAAGCGAAGGCGAGATCGTTCCGGCTGATCAGTCAAATGAAGAAATATCAACTAAAATTCACAAGGATGAGGTGGCTACACCAAACAACAATACTGAAATAGCTCCTGAGAAGACTCAAGAAGAGACTTCTCCTATTTCTGAAACCCTAGAGTCCACTCAACCTAAGAAAAAGGCTAAGAGAGGCCCTAAAAAGAAAAAAAGAGAAGATGGGGAAGGGGAGATAACGTATACAACTATTTCAGTCCCACAGAATGTCTCTAAAGTGGTAAAACTAGCTTCTACATTAATGGAAGCTAATAAGCTAGACTTTACAACTGAAGCTGTAAGATACTATATTAAACATCTAAAAAAATCAGGTAAGCTTCCTGATATGCCAGTTCTTGATCTTTAAGCTCTGAAATTTTTCAGGGCTTTTCCTATTTCACTTATTTTCTCTTTTGAACATTAACTTCATTCAGATGTGATTTACATCTTCTCCGTTCAAAAATTTCCATGTTGGGGAAAATAGTTTGCCATTTTGGTGAAGAAACGAGACTTAGCTCCATTCCTCCTCAAATTTATATGGTTGCTGTCTTTGTAACTGACAAGCGGATGGTTTGCGAACATATCGCTCAATCCAGCGAAGCTTTTGAGATGGAATTTCATGTTCCTGACATACCTGAGTTGTTAGCTGTTCTGCAGAATTGGTAATTGAAGTGCCAGCATCTTTTATCTCTTCATTTATGTCAGTAGTGATAACTGTTACTTTACCATCATCAATATTAGGGTTGATTATCCGTAGGTAACAGCATGATTGGTAATTATGATAACCAATGAAATCATAGCGAAATGCTCCCGGCAATTTGTTGACAGAACGGTATGCATTAGCAAGTTCTTTTTCCCAAAGCTCAATTTCAGCTGTGGGTTCTTCATCAGGATATTCATTTTCTGCTTCTGTTTCTTCGTATGAACTATAAAATGGCAAATCCCAATAAACAATCGGGTCTACCGGTACTTCCAGACGTAAGTTAAACTCCTGATGTGGATTGGGTAGGGCAGCAATAAACTCATCTTTAAAAAATTGATAGACCTGTTCAGCAACTTTATCAGGATATATCCTTAAACAGACCGCCAAGGCCAATTGCGCTGGACATGATCCCCCGTACCCATGATTAAAACCGGAGGGAGAGTGATTACGCACCTTCAAGCTTTCAGCCAAAGAGAGCGGCAATTTATCATCGTTAACATAATAAAGACGGTCATTCTCATAATCATTAAGAGTCTTAGAAAGCTCAATTGAACGGATCTGGCATTGTAATCTAACTGTAATTGTTTTCATCAACTCAACATGAAAAATTTTAGGGTACAGATTTTTCAATCAATCTGCTTATCTCTATTACCATTTTGCGATACTTCTCTATCTCTGTTTTAAGGTATTCATTTTCAGCTTTTAAAGCCTCTGAAGATTGTAGATTGGAATCCCCCTGATCAAAAAGCCACCAATTCAGGTCGAGATTAGGAATCATCTGTTTTACTTTGATTATAGTTTCACAGGAAGGTAGTTGAGACCCATCGCGAATTCTATAAAGAGTTTCCGGTTTCATACCAGTTGTCTTGGCAATCCGGTTGGCACTTAAGTTTCTGGTAGAAAGTTGTTCCTCCAACTTTTGCCCAATCTTACGGACAATCTTCACGCGTTGTTCATCTAATTCCTCCGCTGCTTTCTGATCTTGGTGCATATCCTGGCTCATCTTTTTAGCCACAAGATATGGAATTCTGATTACATACCGGTTCTTCATGCGAAACATGACTTTTTACCCTTTACATGAAAGCCGGAGCCTTAACGGCTCCGAAAATTTTTGTGAAAAGCTTAAACAGTTTGTGAGGTTAATTTAAATGTGCAATTGACCCGCAGTATTGATAAGCCTTACTGTTGATCTCAGCCATACCTCCCAAAGCATTTCCAAAAGTTTTCTCCTTTGCCTTTTTCACATGAGTCGTAAAATGGGTAAAACCATTGAACAGACCCCACAAATTTTTTCCAAGCTCAAAACATTCTCTGTGAATACTAGCTGTAGCTTGTTCGTAAAGATGTCTTTTGCGTGTGCTAACCTTTTCTTTTGCTGAAATATTCATCACTTCTGCAATTGCTTCATCTATGGTGGATAGTTCTATGGGCACATTCACGAAGCGTTCAAACTCTTGATACATCAGTTTATTTTGCTGCAAGTAGGCATCAAAACTGCGCAATAGTTTATCTATTCTTGTTTTACTGTTGGTGGTATGGCTCACGCTAAAATGCTGATTACGTTTAGTAAACTGATTGCTGCAACGAAGCATCATGGTAGTATTTCCAATCCAGAAACCACTGCTGTAATCATGTGAATTGCCAATCAATAAATAATCTTTCAGCTTGTAACCGGCGATTTCATTTTCTTCAGGGTTCTGTAAAAATGCCAGTACCTTTCTTCCTTTCTGGTATGTATCAAATCCGGCAATTTCAAAACCTGTTTCCGAAGCTAATTTTTCTGCACATTCTGCTAACATTTGGTTGGGGGTAGGGGTGTAGGAGCCTTTGCAGATATTTAGACAGGTCATATCGTCATTGCGGCGGATTGACTTCCATTCGGGAATAACGTTACCCTCTCCATCATAAATGGCCTGCTCCTCTACTTCCCAACTGAGTGTAGGATTTAATACAGCTTCTTTGCCTTGTTCGTAATTATATGTTTTTACTATATTTGCCATTGGTAAACTAATTTTGGGCTTATTGCCCAGGTTAAACATAGGGGTAGCTAGCCACTGCGAATGGCAACTACCCCTTTTTAGTTAAATTTAGATTAATGGATAAATTTCATAAATCTTAACAGTAGCACCTTCTTTGCTCTTAACTTTCTCTTCACGTACAAACTGAATTTCTACCGGAGTGCCCAGGGGGACATCTGCACGCTGAAAAGCGTTAATTAATTGTTTGCCAAAGTTGATATACAATCCCTCTGCGCCTATCCAACGAACAGCCTGACGCTTACTAGTCAACACTTCCCCACTTTCTTTGTCAATGCTAGAAACTTCTAGCTCATGTATGCCTTCATAAAAACCTTGTGTTTTAGTATCTTCCAAAGCCATTTCCAGATACTGTTCTCTATCTTTTCCCTTCTTCTTTTCGGCATTTTTCATAACATCCCCCAATGAAGTTTTAAACTCATAATACTTGGGCACGATAGAGACCTTACCTTTCTTATTTTTTAGATCTTCTGCCTCACTTACCAGACGTTGATACTCTTCAAAGTCGTAAGTACTGGCTTGTACCTGCAACTCGCTTTCCTCTTCATGTTTGTTAGCTACTGAAGATTTGGTGTTTGTTTGTACATCTTCATGTACTTCTGCGGTTTGGGTGTTTTCTTCAAATTGATTCATGGTAAACTATTTATTTGGTTAAACATAAATTACTTATTAAAAAAAAAGGAGTTCAGCTTTGCCATTTTTGATTATCCTATGTTTTCATAATTCCTATACTCATCTCCGAATCAATACTTAAATATATGATTATTTAGGATAATAATCAACCCAAAAAGGATGAAAATTAGCTTTTTGTTAAATAGATTATGATGAAAAAGGATAAATAATTTTAACTGAAATAGCCCATCTGGAATACCTTTTGCATATTTATCCCTTTTGTTTTAGCGCCCCCCGGCTTAGGGATGGAGCTATTGTCTGAGCTCGTATTGGCTATGTGCGGCTGGAAGCGAGTAGCGAGAGCCCGACCCTTGGGTAAGCCACATATCATCTGGCTATTTTCATCTCTTGTTGGTTTGTGAGGTTTAACTGCTTATATAGTTGTGTCACGAGCAAAAGAGATAGGCCCCCGAAAAGTATTGGGGAACACTGTACCTCAGTAATAGCACTTGCTATCCAAAGACTTTGTGGTTTTGGTACTGATAACAAGTTTCATCACTATTCTTTTGGCTTATCACTTTTTGCAAGGATGACTATAAAAGATACCTACCGAACAGAAGTAGCTTTTTGGATATTTGTAATTGCAGGTTTGGATTCCTTTCTCATCAGACTATTGACTGTTAGTTACCATTGTATCATAGCAGCCATTGTCAATCCGGTAGATAGGTTAAAAAATTAATGAGACTTTACTTTTCAAATATTTACATCCCGATTTCACGATCTTTTTGCTCTCCAAGGCTTTTAGTATGCCCTTGTTGTTGAGTATTCATTTTGTATTCAATAGAAATATAGGTTTCTACTTCCTGGTCGTTGAGGTGGGGGTAGTTTTTATAATAATGCAGCTTGCGTGACATTTCTTCATGCGCTGGCTTACCAGCGATCTGTTGCTGCAAAGTATCTATCTGATGATTATATCTTTTCTGTGTAGTCATAAAATCATCAATTTTGTCAGAATCTCTGTTTTGCTGTTCAGCAAACTTTTGGGTGTTTGGAGCCTGGTCCTTGATATAATTGTCTGCTTCCTGAATTGCTTGCTGTCCCTTATCATTTTGCTCATGAATTTGATTGATTCTTTTTTTGCTAATTTCTGAGGTATCACCTGATTTTAAGGATTTCTCCTGATTTTTATTCAATACTGCATTATCCTCGACATCCTTTGTTTTTTTCGCTACAAATTCTTTGTCAAACTGTTTGTTACCAACATGATTATCCAATCGCGTTTCCAACTTTTGATCATTGTTGATGAAAGCTACTTCTTTTAAAGAAAATTCTACCTTCTTACCCTCTATGGTTCGCTCAATAAAATAGGAGGGAAGGTGCTGTTTTTGATCTGCACTAAGTTCTTTATATTTTTTATCCTCTAATATTTTTTCAAGTTCCGGACTGGCTTTGGTTTTGTTTTCCAGCCGTACATGACTAGGATTATTAATTGTACGGTCTAAAAGTCGTACTTGATAAAGTGTTGTAGCATAAAGGTCAGCATTCCAGTCCTTGAATTGAGATTTTTCTATTCTAGTGTGTGCATTACCAAATTGCAGCTTCTCCTGATATTTTTCATCATACTGATGTCCGGCTTTATCATTATCGTTGGCCAGTACAATCTCTTTGGGTTGTAGTTCATTTACCTTAGATTGAATTACCTCAAGCTGTTTATGTGATGGATTGCCAGCGGTAGCCAGATATACAGCATTATGGTTTTGGGGTGAACTTCCGTGAAGTTGATGGTAACTCATGGCATCAATTGGATGTTCTGTAATCACCAATTGATCCACATTTTTACCTAGCACTCTGGGATGGGATATCCAAACTCCGCTTTTCTCGCCCAATATTCTTTCTTTACCATTTCCTTTCATAGACAAACCTGTTGGCTTACCATGTTCATTTTCCAAAGGGAATACAATCCATTTGTCTTCAGAAACCTCGTTTAATTTTACTTTACCTTTGAATGCAGGGTGATGAAGAGTAGCAGAAGAGAGCAGCCGCTTCTCCAGGTATTCATCATCCAATCCAGATGGATATTCTTTCGCAATTTTTTCCACCATATACTGCCGGCGTTCTTCTGTGTTCTTTTCCTCATGGACAGGTACAGTTTGTTGTTGTTTCACTGAGGGTACATAACCTTGTTGAAAATCCCTGAGTGTAAGTCTTGCTTCATTCAATGATTTTTGTTCACGGCTCATCACAAAGTCTATCACAGTTCCTTTGTCATCATTGTCAAACTGGTTCACGTAGTAATTGGGTACACCATACTTGCTGTTTCTGGGAATGTATATTTTATCGCCGTTTTCCTGATGAGAATAAGCTCTGTAGCGAGCTGTATCCCTGGTTTTATCCAATGTATAACCTGAGGTTTCCAGATAGTCGCGAATGTCAATATTCTCCTTGTAATAGTTTAGTTCATCGCGAAATGATGAGTATTCCATAGAAGTTACATTTTATAGAGTTCATGCTTGAGGTACCACTCGGTTTAGAAAGGGTGATCAGACAACAACTTTTTTTAATGATTTTTTTGACCCCAATAATTTTTTGATACCTTGCAAATAATTTCAATAGTATTTATTGAAATGTGGAACATATATAAGAAAAAAGTAAGGAATTGCCATAACGTAAAGAGAATTTGTTACCGCTGTTCCGACGAAGATCTGGGGAAACAAAAAATCTCAGTTAAGGACAAGCATAGAAAAGCCTATGCGAAAATCTTTCAGGAAAAAGCGCATTCCAATATGAAAGAACGGCTTAAAACTTTTCATCAATTTCAATCACAACTTAAACAGCAACATCATGAAGAAACTTCTGATTAGTATCTCTGAAAAGAAAAAAATCAAATCTTTCTCACGCGCATTACTGGCATTCAGCTTTTTAATGTTAACCCTTTCAACAGCTGCACATGCGCAGGGCATAGTAGCAGGTGCCAATCGTATTTCTCAAACCATAATACAACTGATCAACATTGCTTTTCCAGTGGCTTGCGGATTGGCTCTAATAGCAGTTATATGGTTTGTTTTTACTAAGAATCCTCAGTGGAAGGATTATACCATTGGCCTCTTCATTGGCTTGCTGCTCTGGGGAGCTTATACCACTTATAAGGATGAGATATTTAGCTACTTTGGTGGTACAGACCAATTTTCAGTTCAAGGCATTAATGGAGGTAATTAATTTCAGATATGAATAGCTATAAGAGACTTGATAAACCGACAGGAATCTTTGGAATCTCTTTTGAAGATTGGGGAGTATTCCTATCGGTTTCCATGGTACTTTTCTTTGTAGTCAACCTGCTACGTAACTGGATAGTATTGCCCAAACTGGTGTATCCAATCATACTGCTGGTTACAGTTGTACTTTTCATTATGCTCAGGAGGTCCAATAAACAGAAAGCCCCCATGTATTTACACAGTCGGGTAGCCTGGCTATTGACTCCTAAAAAACTATATATCATTAGACCAAACCTTTTTCAACATGATCAACCTCATCAACCGACCCAAAAGAAGAAGAGATGAACGAGATCTTAGAGAAGCTATTCCTATTTTTAGCTTTGAAAACGATAAAGTAGTATTTCGTGACGGCCATGTGGCAGTGGGATTTTGTATCCATGCTGCCGAAATGGAAACTTGGTCAGCAGCGGATTATGCTTCTTTTAACAATAGTCTGGCCCAGCAACTTTCCTCTTTTCCTGAAGAAGCAGTTCTTCAAAAAACTGATGTTTACTATTTTGAGGAATACCAGGGTGATGCTGATGCAAGAGAGTATTTTGAGCTGAAAACACAACAACATTTTGCGCACAGTATGGCATTGAATCATAAAGGATATCTGTTCATCAGTTTTCCACCTCAGAAAATAAAACGAAATAGCATACATCCATTCAATACCCTCTTGCTGGCATCAAAAAGTATGTTAGGCAATGTTTTTGGGCAAATTGAGGAAGCTTTAGAGAGCGTGGAATTACAAGCTATTGAATTTATAAATGGTCTACAGGGGGTTCATGGTGTATCATTCAGCAGGATGAGAGAGAAAGAGCTTAAAATCATGTATTCCCAGTATTACACGCTAAATTTTGAAGAGGATAACCACCAAAATTTAGCATGTGCAGTATCTGCAGACCTGGATGGCATACAAGTAGGAGAGAAGAGATTAAATCTGATCTCTATGCGGAGCAGGGGAAATTTTATAGAAGATGCTGTAATGAACGTGCATGGGGTTACCGCACCATATACTTACCTCCTGGGTAACTACATGCAGATACCCCATATTACAACCACTACAATAAAAATAGAAAACACAGAAAAGGAATTAAGCAGACTGGACCAGAACAGATTCTGGAATTCTACCATGGATTGGATGGGAACACAAGACAATGATTTGGCAGGAGGCAATATTGAAGAGTTCACTGCTATGATACGCAATAGCAGTCACAGGTTGGCTTCTGTTTCTGTCAATGTGATGGTATATGACTCAAACTCGGCGATACGTCAGAATTACCTGGAACAGGCTAAGCGGGATATGAGAAGCATTGCCAATTCTGAATGTATTGTAGAAAGCTCTGATACGCTAGCCCTTTATTTTGCTAACACACCGGGTAATGCCTATAATAATTATCGGTGGATGCTGATGAGCGATGAAATGGCCAGCAAATATTTTAATTTTATAGGCAACACCCGCAGTGCGACACAAGGAGATATGCTATGTGACCGTTTTAGAAATCCCGTACGTGTAAATTTCTTTAATACCAGCCTTACCAACCAAAATGCCATTATTGTAGGAGAGACTGGTGGGGGTAAATCCTTTACCAATGGATATTTTATGATTCAGCGCAAGGAACGTGGAGCCCGGCAGGTGATCATAGACGTAGGAGGCACTTACCGAAATACTTTGTTGATGCTTAATGGGGAACAGTTTGAAGATACGTACTTTGAGTATGATCCTCAAAAGCCCATGGCTTTCGCTCCATTTCAGGTGACCCAGGATGAGCATGGAAAGTACATCTATGGTGATGATAAACTGGATTTCCTATTAAGCTTGCTGAGTACGATGTGGAAAGGAGTAGATGCTGTCAATTCTATCAAAAATATTGAGAAGAGTATCTTACTGGAAATTCTGATCAGCTACTATGCGCATATCAGCGAACATAAGCTTCCTGCAAAGTTCAGTACATTTTACGAGTTCTGTCAGGAACTTCGCAAAACCGCTGCTCACAACGAAGATCTTCAGGCAGACTTTCAGTACTTTGACATTGTAGAGTTTCTTCGTGTGTTACGGCCGTTTTACAATGGACCTATGAAAGAGCTGCTCAATGGAGAAAAGCAGAGAGATTTAAGCGAATATCCACTGATTTGCTTTGACCTAGCTCGTATTCAGGAGAAAGAAATGATTTATCCCATTGTTACCCAACTTATCATCCAGTTGGTTCTTGATCAGTTAGACAGATTTCCAGATGATGAGAAGTTTATCTACATAGATGAAGCATGGTCTATGCTGGAAGGCACCTTAGGAGATTTTATGCAGGCGATGTTTCGTACCATCCGTAAATTGAATGGCTCTATTTGGATCATCACCCAGAATATCAACGACATAACAAGTAGTATTCATCATAAGGCTATTCTGGCTAATGCTGCAACCAAAGTAATCTTGCGACATACAGACGCCAAGCTAGCTGAGGAAGCTGCCTCAGCACTAGGTTTTACTAATCATGCAAGGGAGTTGTTGTTTTCTCTTAGGGATGGTGGAGAATTTAGAGACATTCTGGTCAAGACTGGGGAAGACGTTAGGGTATACGCTCTGGAAGCGCCTCCGCAACATGCAGCAGTGCTTTCTTCCAAGCCTAAAGAAAGAAATGAGTTTAGAAGGCTAATGAAAAAATATGGTAGCCAGGCATTGGCTTTAGAGGAATTTGTAGCACAGAAAATATCGGTGGCTTAATGGATGTTTTTGCAGATTGGCAATTAGGTGATATGGTGGCCAGACTAATGGCTCTATCCAATAAGGCTGCACTCAGTTTTGCCTCGGTACTTCTGGCATTGCGTATCTTTGTGGAGATTTTCAAGAGTTATACGTCCTATAGGTTTAGGTTCACAATACCTCAATTTGTCCCCATTTTTTTAATAATCATTGGGCTACTTACCTATAGAGAGATCATTCCCATGATAGGTGATGCTTTTCTTGGTTTGGCAGAATATATCAGAGGAGAAGCTGAACTTTCATTCAGGCTTACCAATATCTGGAAAGCACTAAAAGAAAAACTAGGGGTTGAAGGAGAAGAGCAAAGTATGTGGGAGCTCGTCCAAAACTGGGCAGGCTACATTTCTGATCAAGCTAATCCATTTGACTGGATTCAAAACTGGTGGGGACTTGCTACAGCTCTAAGCTGGCAGGCTTTGAGTGTGTTTATTCGTGCCGGCATGATTGTGTTCAAAAATTTTGTGTATGCATACATGCTCATTGTGGGACCAATTCCACTGGTACTGAGTTTGATTCCCGGCTTTCAGGGCATGGCCGCACATTGGATAAAAAACTTCATAGTTGTATGCTACTGGAATGTGACACTTGCTTTACTGGATGCGATAATGCAGGCCCTAAATGTCCAAATTCTGGCTGATATCGCTTTTGGTGGTGACGAAGAAATGACCATCGGCTTACTAACAGCTCTCTCTGCTATAATGTACTTTTTTGTGCCTTATCTATCTTCCTTGGCCATAGGCCAAACAGTTGTAGCCATGTCCGGCTCCAAAATGGTTATGGCGCCTCTGGCCACAGCGGTAGGGGTAGGACGTTTAGCAGCATCAGGAGGTGCTTCAAAAGCCATAAGTGCTACTGGGGCAGCAAACAGGTCAGCTCACAAACCTATTGCTCCCAGTGGGGGAGGAGGGAACCGCAGTCATTCGGGATTAGTAATGATGGGAACACAACGAAATCCTGATGTCAATAAAAATTATACTGTCAGTCCAGTCCGTACAAGAAATGTAGTATCTGGTAGCAACAGTACTCCTGGCAGAGTCTTTTACGGTTCAAGCCATACTAAGCAGGTTTCGCATAACCCTATGCTGGATGGCAAGCAAGCTGACAGAATTCAGTCACCGTCAGTGAACGAAAAGCTAAAGGCACCACGGACTTTACCACCCAGCGAAAGAAAGCCTAAATACTTGATAGGACCAAAAACAAAAAAATAGAAATGGAAAAAATTAAAGATTACAACCGGGCATTTAGGACCATGAAAGCTGTAACCCTTGTTTCAATCCTGGGGTTTATCTCGGCGACAGTCATTTATTATTTCCAGTACAAACAACTGGTGGATACCAAAAATGACCAGGTGTATGTGGTGACTGATAACGGCACACTATCAGCTTACCTTACTGAGGAAAGAGATGTAACCCCATTTGAATCTAAATACCTCTCTGAAATATTCATCAAAAGTATGTTTGCCCATGATGCCGAAACATACGACCGACATTTAGATGATGCCCTGCACCTTGTGGATGAACCCAGTGGATTGATGGTGGTAGAGCAATTTGACAAGGGAAAGGTTAAAGACAATTATATCCGTTGGGGCTCAAGAACTGAAGTTTTTATAGATTCAGTGAAAATTTTGAGTAACGGACTACCAGCTCAGGCCAGAGCATACTTTAAGCAACGTCATTACATTGGCTCTGAACTGAAAACAGAACTCGCCATTGCATTAAAATATAATATCGTTAAAACGTACCGTAATGAACAGAATCCTTTTGGCTTACAAATCGCTGACCTGGATTTTGTACCCTACAATCAGTATAAATCCGAAAATGAATAGGTGGTAAAACGAGCCATGAGCAACTTTCTCACACAGAGTCATGATTACCCAGGATCGTTCCATGTGACCGCTGAAAATAAATTATAAACACATGAAAAGAATTTATTACTACACTCTGTTTCTTTTATTCAATACTTTTTTAGCAAATGCCAGCGATACTATTTACGTCAACAACCAGCAAAACACCTATTTGGTATTTGATGAAAACGTAAGCTTGCTGGATCTTGGAGGCCAAAGAGAATTCGCCGATCATTTACCCGAAGAGAATGTGGTTTTGGTCAAAGATTTTGGAGCCAAAGCAGAAAAGAACACAGTGTACATCAAAGCACGATCACCTGAAGCTGCCGAAACAACTATCTTTATTTCAGCAGGTTCAAAAGTTTTTGCTGGTATAGTGTGCTTTAAATCCAGGCATGAGAAAATTTTGTATGATTTCAGAGACAAAACCCTGAACAAAGCGGCTTCCTATAATCGGGAAAATTATGTACCGGAAGTGGATATCAGCCAAATAGAAGATCGTCTGTATTCTTTGGATGATGACAAGCGGAAAGTTTTTGATATTGGTGTTTCCAATAACAAGGTGAGTTGGTCACTAATGAATCTTAAAGTGGACAATTCCGCCATTTATCTAAAACTACGTCTGGAGAACAATTCTGCCCTTGTTTATCGAATGGAAAGCCTCAGCGTGGAAAACGCTGAATTTTATCGGAAGCGACTGTTGAGCCGAAAGAAAGTCAATAAGGTAACGGTAGTACCTCTGATAGAAGGAAATATTGCTGATGTTAAGCCTTACGGCTGGCACGATTACTATATCGCTATTCCTGTGTATGCGGTAGGAGATCAAGGAGCAGTGATGGTGACTATACGTGAAACATCAGGAATCCGCTCCTTGCAACTGGAAATTCCACCTCGTTTAATGAATACTGCTGACCTGTTTTAAGATGGAACGCATTGAAAATCCGGAGAAATACCAGGCAAAAGAACCTTTCAAAATAAGGGCAAAGAAACTTTTGCTCAGATATATCCTTTGGTTGCCCATAGTCTGTTTGTTTATTGGCCTGATTGCACTGCTTTTGCTTTATCAGCATCAGATACAAAACAAGATAAAACTGGGTGTTAATTACGGAGAAACAGTAACCCGCGAAGATTACAAAGGTCAAAAGTCCAAAAGCAGGCTGAAGCAATTCCAGGATAAGATTTTTGAAAAAGACCAGGTAAAACGAATGGGAAGATATGAGCATATTGTCAGTGGAAAGGATGTGGTGTCGGTAGATTTTGGGCAAGCTACATATTCAGATGAAGAGAAACAGCCTGCAAAAGAGCCCCGGAAAAAGGATAACATACAAAATTCAAAGTCTAGAAAATCTACTTATGAAAAACCGGTAAGAAGAAAAAAAGTTATTGCTACAAAAAAAGTAGCACATAAATCAGACACTGTACAAACTGATTCAATACCAGAAGTAAAACAGAATCCTTTTGCTTCCATCAGCTTGGCTGGTCATGCTGAACTAAAATATACTTTAGCCTATATCTATGGCGATCAGGAGGTAGAGCCAGGTTCATTTATCAAGCTTCGTTTGGGAGAACCCTTACAACTACAGGAATTTGCTATTCCTGAAGGAACTGTATTTACCGGAAAAATCAGCATGAGTTCAAATGCCATAAAAGTTAAAATCGATCGTATTAAACGTCATGATGTAAACTATGAGGTATATGACACGGATTATTCTCATGGTATTATCCTTGATAAATCTAAAAATCAGGACATGGAACAGGCTTCCAATAATACTGTATATCGTTCCGCCGGACGCTCTGTTATGGCCCTGCCTTATGAAATTTTACAGGATGTCACTCAATCCATCATCCGCAACAAACGCAAGAGGCAGAGAACGGTCAAACTCAATGATGGTTATAAAGTCTATTTAGCCAAAGGATAAATATTTGTCAGATATGAACAAACTGTTTTTAAGATACTCCTATCTCATTTACTTCTGTATTATGCTTGCCTGCCAGGGTGAAGAAGCCCCAAAACCAGATACAAGAGACCAACTAGATAGTCCAGAGGAGAGAAAAGCCTTTTTTTCGGCTCAAAATGAGCGATGGAAGCTTAATCAGCTGACCTTTGCTGAGCCCACTGTCGTTGCTGAGCTTTCTGAAGATCCGTACAACTTAGATTCTGCTCAGATCACAGACCTGTATGCTGAACTGCCCCCTTGCCGACTGGATGATGTTTACTCATTTGGATTTGAATATGGCAATGTCCCAATTGAATTTTTGGGACAAGAGGGACGCTGTGATCCTCAAGAACCCTCACATATAGAAAAAGGGATTTACCTGGAGTTTAATGATTCACTTACAGTGGCACAGGCTGATTTCCGAAATAATCAGGCATTACAGCAGTTTTTGGGTTTCAAAGTTAACCTATCAGGATCTGGATATTTAGGATATTCCATGGAGTGGAAGGTTAAAAGCTTATCTCCTGATTCCATCAATATTAAAGGTTCTTTTACAAAACGTGAACTTCCTGATTTGTCCATTCAATTTATTCCTGCAAAGTAAATTATTAAGAACATGAAGAAACTCATTTGTACACTATTTTCCCTGGGCTGCTTTACATTGGCTGAAGCTCAGTTGATAGTTGTTGATCCCGGAGATATCGCCGCTACCATTGCCAACGGAGGCATTCTAGCTAAAACAAATAGTGTTATTAAAGATGCCAATGAAATTGCTTCAGACATTAAGAATACAGTACAGAACATACGTGAACTGCAGCAAACCATAGATGATGCTTTATGGGAGGTGAAAGCTTTAATCAAAAGCGATAAACTAGGCATTAGCAACATCCAATTTGAAATGGATGCCACCGCCCAGGTTTCTACTGATCTAAATCATTATGTTAGCAGCATTCTCCCCGGCGATCACCCTATGATACAAGGCTATGGGAATGCCAGCACTTCTTTAGGTTCGGAAGTACTTCATCAGGTTTTTGGCTTTGATTTTGACGAAAAACTTCCTGATGATTTGCCTCCCTTGCAAAACGTAATTGGTAATAAGCTGGCCAACCGGGAAATATTCGCTTATGCTTCTGCCAGAAAAAGTATCCAGATTGCCCTCACCTATAACCAGGTAGCTGAAGTGATGTTAACTAAAGCAGAACAGCTAAATGAATTGCTTCACAAGAGTAGGTCTACCGATGGAGAAAACTCTACACTTAAGATGAATGAAGCGGATAGAATACAGCTTTTGGAAACTACCGCTTCTTATGTTAGAAAGGCTTTGGAGCTACGACTAATGTGCGATCAGCTGATAGAAAAAGAAATAAGCCGTGAAGCACCAGTACAACAAGAGACATTGCATATGTACCAACAGTATACCGCTATGGATAAGTTTTTTGGAGGTGAGTAGAGCAGATGTCAAACTAAAGAGTAGCCATGCATAAACTAATCTTGGTTATCCATTTCCTGATGATTCCTATATGCTTAACAGCTCAGGAAAATCAATCTAATCCATTTAACTGGCTGCCTGAGGATGGAAAAGACACTCTAAACCTAAGTGATTCTCTTTTGGAAGATTTTGACTGGAGTGACTGGCAAGGGAAAGATTGGGAAAAAGCTTTCAAGGATGAATACAAACATTACTATAGCAAAGAAGGTGTGGATGATATGATGAATCAAGCTTACCAATATGCTAATGAACAGGATATCACTATGCCGCAGCATCAGGGAGGTATTACTTTCGATAAGGAAGAAGAAGAATTATTATTCGAATCCGAATCAGACTATTATGACCGTCTAAATGCTTGGACAGAAAATCTGAATGATGAGCTGACACAGACAGGTGTTGATGCAGCCTTGAATATATTGTATACCGAGTTAGAGCCTATGTTGAAAGCCTTGAAGGAAAAGAATTCAGCTTTGTTAGATAAGGTTATACCTCAAGGAAGAGGGATACCAGTTCTGGATCCTCTTGAAAAAAGGGCTAAAAAGAAACAGGAAGGGAAAAAGAATTTCAAATACTGGGTAAAGTTGGCTGCCGAGAATGTCATGCAAACCCTCTTTAAGAAGAATGCTGAGGGTAAATATGAGCTTCAGCGCGAAAAAATAGAGCTGCTAAAGCAGGTAGGCATCATCCGATTTCTCAAAATGTCGGCTATGGATTGGGAGATAATGCAAAGCCTCGCCTTAGAAGTCCCTGATGAAATGCTAAGCTATGCCCATGCTCTTCAGGAGATTTACCAATCTGGAAAAGCCACTTTCCATGCAGGAAAAGACCTTTATCGGCAAATTAATTTGCTGGACACTGAACTTAATATACCAGTACAGTATGATCAATTCCAAACGCTATCTACGAATATGGCTACCAACCGCCTAACCCTTGTTGAAATGGCTAATAAACGAAAGAAAATGCTGGCACTTGCCTATCGTGAGCTTGCCCAACGCTACCGCCGGTATGGGGAGGATCTTAACCAAAAGTTAAAAGACAAAGATAAACTAAGAATGGATGATGCTGAAAGAATCAACACAGCTGAAATTGCCAATGCATATTTCCACGAGAGTTTACAACTACAGTCAAAAGCTGAACGCCTGCTTTCTGATAGCTTCATAAATTCTGTTGCCCTAATGAAAGACAATTATGTAAAGCAAAAAGCACTGTTCAGAAGACTGGAAGATTATTTTTAGTTAATCGTTTAATTACCTAATTATCTAATTAGATATTTTTTTTATGAAAGTCATCCATGTTAAGCTTCTCGGGTACTGCATGATTACCATTTTGCTTATGAGCAATCAATGTGTAGTGATAGTTAAGGACAAGAAAAACCGTAAAGAAGAGATCAACAACACCGCACAAAGCCTGGGCGAACTTGTGCTTTGGAAGAAAATAGAGAAGACCAAAGATGTCATTGACGAAACCTATGATAAAATATACGCTCTTCAGGACAGTATTGACCAGGCAAAATACATGGCACAAAGTGTCATCGGAATGAAGATGGCCTCAATTGAGAATGAATTGATTGAGATTAATAATATCAAGCATGATGTAGATGCATATGTAGCTGAGCCACTTGATCAGGAATATGGTGAAAGGTTGAACAACCTTTATAAGCATCCAGATGTGGCTGAAGCTGCCCGGGAGCTCGCTGATAAAATGTACTTTGCAGCGCCTCTGCCTGGAACATCCAATGTACTGGAACAACGTATCGCAGACAATCGTAACTTTCGGCTTTACTTGCAGGAATTTGTCGGTAAACGTGCTACTCAGGCTGCACATACCTACCGGAAATGGGCTGATCTATACCGGGAGAAAGGAATGGAGCTTTCTCAGAAAGTGCATCAAGATAAAGCTTTTGCCATGAGTGATTACGAGCGTATCCGAAATCAGCGCATTGCACAACGCTACATTACAATGAGTTATGAATTTATTGAAAAAAGTGACAGCATTCTTCTGGCAGAAAGCGAAGCAAAGCACACTATAAAAAGACTTCATAAAAACCGGATAGGTCAATATCTATTTACCAAAAAGTTAATGGAGTAAACCCATGATAAAGACACACGCTATTCTTAGTTTTTTAATTTGTTTAATCAGTTTCACCACAGCACATGCTCAGTTTCATTTCAAGGGATTGAAGGGGATAAGCGTAGAATATGGCGTTCAGCCCAACCTGGATGAGCTATATTCAATAGGTTATCAGACCTTTTTGAGCAAAAGATTCCAGATAGAAATTAGTGGCGGGTATGAGCGGGGTAACTATTCATGTCTTACTACTTATGCAGCCTATCGGGTGACTTCAGAATACGGGATAAATACTTTCATGCTCCACGAAACTATTGATTACAGCTTTTTAAAGTTATTCAGGCATGTATATTTCAGTATTGGGGCTGGACTCACCCAGACGTATCAGGAACCTGATTTATCTTCTATTCGCTATAAGATAGATTCTAGTCTGTTAGATACATCGGAAGAAGTACCGGAATTTGACCAAGAGGAAACAACATTGAACGAAGGTTTCACCCTGGGTGGTCACGCCAATATTTTGACTGAAGTTTACTTATGTCGTTACTTAACCCTCTTAGCCCGTTACCGCTATACCTATTTTCTAAAGAATCATTATGACCAGCAGGTGCAGCAGGCTATGCTAGGAATCCGGTTTAATTTTTAACATGAGCAAAGCTCGATTGTGCAATTTGTGCAATTATTGTGCAATTGAATTTCGCTTAGCGGAGCACATAATAAGATCCCGCCCCTTTGCGCCCAGCCTGCATGATGATCTTGAGCGAAACCAACTCTTTCAGGTCATTACTCGCTGTATTTCGGGAGCAATTGGTCAACTCCTGGTAATCCTTGTTGCTGATGCGGCTGTACTCCTTAAGGTACTGAATGGCCTGGCGCTGCCGGTTATTGATAGGTAGCTTGGCGAGTTGCTCTTCGGTGAGGGTGTTTTTGAAGAAGGTCACCTCTAGTCCACCAAAAGCTTCCCGAAAAGCCGGTTCAGGTAAGCCTGCCCGAAGACAATCCTGAGTGATGGCAATAGTACCCCGTCCCCAGGACTCAATATAACCAGCCTTATAGAAGACATCCGATAGCGACCTGTTGCGGGGCCGGGATGGATGTTTATGTTTCAGATCTTCTATAGTAAGGGTAGCGGGAAGCCCACCCTCATTCCACAATATCATTTTATCATCGTAAACACTGATCTGCAAGGGTGGCCCTGTATAATCACGGTGCACTAATGCATTGATGATGGCCTCACGAAGGGCAGACTCAGGATACTCGGCTTTTTCCTTTCTGACAATACCTTCATAATACACCTTGGGGACCAGGTATTTCAGCTTTAATACCTCCATGCCTTGCTCCACCTGGTTGAAAAGGTTGCCTTTGATATGGTCGTCGGAAAGTAGCTCAGCATCAGAAGCGAACATACCAATCTTCAAATATGCATCCCTGTAGTAGCGTTGGGGTTCTTTTCCAAATAGTAGTATAGCGGCCCGGCTCAGCATACCTCCTTCGGCTAGATTGAGCTTTTGTAAAAAACTGAGTAAGTCTTTATCTGTTTTTAAAGGCTCCTGGCGAATGGAAGGTACACGCTCGGCAGCAAACCTTTGGAATCGCTCTAAGGTGTTGATGTCTAAATCTTTGAGGGTAGCCTGAGGTTCCGGCAGTTCGTCCCAGCCATTACCACTCTTTTCCATCAGAAACTGGCTCAGCACCGGTCCTTTCAGTTCTTGGTTGGTACTACCAATACGCTTGTAATATTTACCGTTCAGTCCGACGGGTAGGGGAGAGGCTTCTATGCGAATGACAATAAAGGCTTGCTCTTCTTCCTGCACTAAATCCAGCCGTGGATAGATGCCCAGCTTCTGGATAATTTTTCCCGGCAGACTTTCCAATAGCTTTTTAGGTTGTTCAAGGTGAGTGATTTTTCCTTGATCATCTTTTCCCAGTTGTATCTCTCCGCCCTCTGAGTTTGCAAAGGCACAGAGGGTTTTGAGGTGTTCGTCCTGCCAGCTTTGTTTATAGTCCAGATGCTGCGATTCAAGGTCTGCCATAGGGGCGATATTCAATTGATACGCTCAAAAGTACGGCAACTTAGGGAGCAAAAAAAATGAGGGGTTTTGTAGATACAAAACAGGAAACTAGAAAAGGCAGATCCACACCTAGTGCGAAAAATTTGTAATTTGCATCGGAAAAGCTGAAATCAAGTAAAATTCATTTTGATTTCGGCAAAAATTGAATTGACCTGAACTACATTGGATGCTGATCAGATAGAGCAGATTTGTACACTGCTGAAAACTTTTTACCTAAAATACCGGCATAGCTATGTTCCTCCCTATGATGAGTATAAAAAGCTCTATCAGCTCACCCAACTTGCCCGCAAACACAGAACTTCTTTGTCCAAAGAAACAATAAAGTGTCTGGAACAGCTTGAGTTTGACTGGAATATCGGGAATCGTGATATCCGCTGGTTTTACAATTACTATCTGTTAAAAGACTTTTACGAAACACACGGACATACTGACCTGCTGTTTCATCATCCGGAAAATCCGCGTCTGGGGGCATGGGTTCACCGGCAGAGAAAGCAAAAACACAAGCTTTCATCCAAACAAGTGCATCTGCTAAACCAGCTACGGTTTAACTGGGCTGCTGGAGACAGGAGTCTGGAAGATCGCTGGGAGAAGATGTTCCAAAAATTAAAAGAATACCTCCGGCAGCATCACCATACCATGGTGCCCAGTACCTATGAAGATAAACCCTTGGCCAAGTGGGTGGTCTACCAGCGCAAAAACCGACACCGTCTGTCTACCGGGCAAAAAGATCGTTTGGAAAGCCTGGGCTTTGTATTTGACATGCAGCAGCAAAAATCTATGTCCTGGGAGTATCGCTACCAGCAACTTCTCTTGTTCAAGAAAGAACATGGGCATACCAACGTTCCCCGGCATTACAAAAACAAGCAGCTTTACGACTGGGTAAGGGCACAAAGAATGACAAAAGATAAACTATCTAAAGATAAGATCAAGAAACTGGAGGGGATAGAATTTGAATTTAGCAACACTAAACAGTCCGAGCGGGATCGGCAGTGGATGGAAAGCTACCGTAAGGTGGAAGAATTCTACAAAAAAAATGGCCATTTGCAGCTACCTGACCGAAAGCTTTACCAGTGGCTCTACAAACAACGGCTCCGCTGGCCCAGTGATGTACATAGACAAAAGTTGTTGAGGAAAATTGGGCTAGGGGAGGGGAGCAGCAATTAAGTAACCTGTGAAATGTAATTGAAGTGATGATCCTTCTATACGTGTACAGCTGATCAAGTCCTTATACTAAACATGCCATTACACTATTTACATTTTTAATGTATCTTCATGCCATGTGCAGGTTATGACAGTAAAGAAGAAATGTCTGTCATACTCCAAATAGCGACCATCAAAAGAAATATTCAGTAAAATTTTAATCAATAAAGGATGAAGCTTTTATATTTTCTCTTTACTCTCTACCTGCTTGCAGCCTGCGGACAAAACAATGAAAATGAGGCTTACTATAGTCTCGATGATTTTGATCAAGTGGAGAAGGTGGATGTGCACGTGCATATCCGCACAGAAAGAGATGCTTTTGTAGAACAAGCACGGAAGGATAATTTTAAATTGCTTACCGTTGTTGTTGATCATTCTGCAGGTATGCAGGATGTGAGAGAACAGTTCAGGTATGGCATGCTCCAGGCCAATGCACATCCGGATGATATTGCCTGCGTTACTGCATTCTCTATGAAAGAATGGGATGACCCCCACTGGACACAACAAACGCTGGCATGGCTGGACAGTTGTTTTGAAGCCGGAGCAATAGGCTTGAAAGTGTGGAAAAATATCGGGATGGTACAAAGGGATAAAGACGGGGCCCTGGTGATGATTGATGACCCGAAACTGGATACCATTTTTAATGTACAGACTCAGCGGAATATTCCTGTGATGGGACATTTGGGAGAGCCAAAAAACTGCTGGCTGCCGGTAGAGCAGATGAGCACTAACAATGACAAAAGATATTTCACCAACAATCCGCAGTACCATATGTACAAGCATCCGGAGATGCCATCCTATGAGGAGCAGATTGCTGCCCGTGACCGGATGCTGGAAAAAAATCCTGAGCTCACTTTCATAGGAGCACATATGGGTAGCCTGGAATGGAGTGTGGATGAATTGTCAAAACGGCTGGACCAGTTTCCTAACATGTCGGTAGATATGGCTGCCCGCATGGGCCAGCTGTTTTACCAAACCCATGAAGACAGAGAGAAAGTAAGAGATTTTTTTATCAAATATCAGGACCGTTTATTATATGCCACTGATATGGGCGATGAGGGTGAGGAAAGCAAAGAAGAACTGCAGCAGAGCATGCACAACACCTGGCTACGCGACTGGCAGTATTTTACCACAGAGGATTCCTTGAGCAGTGATCTGATAGAAGGAAAATTCCAGGGACTTCGCTTACCACGGGAGGTGATTGATAAGATCTATAGCAAGAATGCCCGGACATGGTTTAGCGTATTTCAATAAATCCAAAAGACTATGGAGAAAAAATTAGCCATTTTACAAATCGATTCTGTGTTGGGAGATATCAATGCCAACCTTCAGAAAATATCTTCTATGATAGATTCCATTGAAGATAAAGAAGTCAGGATGGCTATATTCTGTGAATACGGTACAACGGGCTATTCCCTGGATTTGAACGCCGTAGCAGAAGAAATACCTGGCAAAACTACTGCTTTTCTGGAGGAATTAGCTCTCAGAAAAAACATCTGGATCAGCGGGGGAATGATAGAAAAGGGGGATAACAACAAACCCTATAATAGCTCTATCATGATTTCACCGACCCAGGGACTGAGGGCCAAATATCGTAAGGTACATCCTTTTAGCTTTGAGAAAGACCAGATTAACTACGGTGATAGCGAAGTCATTGTTGATACAGAGCTTGGCAAGGTAGCCATGACCATTTGTTATGACTTTATATTTCCGGAGTATATCAGAAGTCTGGCTTTGAAGGGCGCTCAGATTGTACTTAATTCTACTTTTTGGTTCGCTGATGAAATCAGTGGGCCGGCAGGTTGGGAGTCCTGAACAATCCAGGGCCTTGGCCATGACGCGAGCCTTGGAAAACAACGTGTTTGTGGCCATGGCCTGCCGAACAGGAACAGAAAAAAATTTATGGGGCTTTGGGCATTCTGTCATTGTAGGGCCACAGGGTAAAATCTTGACTGAAGCCGATAGAAAAGAAAGAATAATTACAGCTCCCATTGATTTAGAGATGATTCACACTTGGCGTAAGTATGCCACTTATATGCGTGATCGACGCACCGACTTGTATGCACGTTTACTTGATTTCTAAAGCTTAATATTTCCCTGATCAGGTAATGGTAAAACTCAATACTCCACATTGTGCCGAAAAAGAAGGAGAAACTTCATATTAACATTAAATGTGAACCCGCTGGGTTCCGCAACGGGCCCTGATTTTCAGGGAGTTATTAAGAAACTAAAACTTGAGGAAGACCTGTCTGTAATATGGTACTCATGTCTATCCTCTCCTTTTACTATAGGTTGAAATTATCGAATATAATATACGTAAACCTTGAAGATATTTTAGAAAGTTGTAGGGTAGTTGTCTTGCTGAATTGCTGTTTTTCCTGCTAAAAAAATCATGCCTAAATCCGAAAAGAAAAAGAAAACCAACTTTTCTCTTCATCAAAATTCATAGTATTGATAGGCACTAACAACCATGTTGTCCTATTTTACGAGTTGTCCGTTTTTTCTTGATAATGAAAATTTTCAGATAGTATGGGTAGTTATTGAGGAGGAGTTATATGCTATCTAATTTGACTTTTTATCAATTCAAATTCTGAATTATGAAGTTGGGTTTCATAAATTCTTGCTTCTGGATATTGCTTTTCAATCAGTTTTAATAATTCAAACTTAAGCTTCTGGTCCATTTTATATCCAAAGATTATTTCTTCTATTACATTAGACTGAAGACTCACAACCTTTCGCGAGAAGCCATTCTTTAATACCCTGTATTCATCTTCATATTCCCAGATATCAGACTTACTAAATGTTTGTTTAATAAAATTTTCATTATTGTCATCGAAAAGAGAGAATTGTGGAAAATTAGTATCATACATAATAGGACCAAAGGTGGCAGATCCGACTGTATCGTATAGTAACTCACTGTTGATACCAATACAAAACCCTGAATGAGAGCTGGCATAATGAGACCACATTAAAAAATTATTGCTTTTGGAGGTAAGACTCAGTATTCCCCACTCATTTGAAAATTTTTTGAAGAAGTGCTCATTTACCTTTTTGTTATGTTCAGGGTCATGAATTAAACCTCTTTGATGTGCTTGATAAGCAAAATTGTGAAGCTCGGTTTCATCCATATTTGGATGCATTATTTTTCCAAGGCTGATATACTTTAAAAAAAGATTCTCTTCTGTTAATTCATCTGGATTATATTTAAAAGGAATAGAGCAGTCAAATGGATCGTTAAACTGATCAGCGGATGCAAAATATATCTCACCATCAGTTAGAAGTCTTTTTTGATATTTATCAGACCAGTCACGGTACTTGTATAATACTTTAGGTAATATTTCATTAAATTCCATGCGGGTAATATCTACTTTATAGGATTACTCTAGCTTTGGATATATTTTTTTTAATATTATTCACCTCCTAATATCCCCTCTTTTCTAGCTTTTTCAATAAGGTAATTTGTGAAGGCTGAGCATGATATGAGCATATACCTGGCATCTTCCATAAAAATTTCCTTCTCTTCCATCATAGCATGCCGGATGCCTTCTTTTGAATTGGTGTAAGCATAAATCTTAGTAAAACCTTCTTTTAACTGTGGGTTAATGTGCATATGATCCTCCAACTTTTTTAGCGCCTGACCCAAGGTATTTTCTTTCGGATTAATTAACCGAACCACTGCCTCTACCATGCTAATGCTTTCTTTGATTGAATTACGATAATCCGGATTATCCTTATCGGATAGCATATGTAAAGCAACCTCAAAATGGCTTTTGACATTATTTAACTCAAGGTCAAGTGTACTTTGCTGCATCCTTTTTAGCTCATTAACTTCCTCGGGATTGGTTATAGGAATGAATTGACCCTTATAAAACCTGTAGCCGGAATTGTTTCTCACTAAGATATTCTCTAATTCTTGGAAGAAACCATCATCGATTAAATCTTTAAATTTATACTGGGTACTCCAATATATTAAATCTTCAAAGAATTGATAAACACGGTACCAAGGTGTCTGTAAAGAGTGTATAGTATCCTTAACATTTTTTAAATAATCATATTCGTATCTAGGCATTTCGTCAAGCGCAATACCATAGTAATGTTCCCACATTCTTTCATGAATTGAAGTTAATAATTCATAAGCATTTCTATTTTCTGGTAAATACTTTTCTGGCGAGCTTAGCAGTTCCCAAGGTTTAAAAACATATTTGTAATAAAAATTGTATAGATCTCCTCTAAGTCTTTGGCTTAGATTGTCTACTAAAATTTTATTGTTTATTGGCTCAAACCCCATCCTTTGTCCGAAGGTGAGTTTTCTACCTTTGTTTTCCATAGTTCTACTTGTTATTAATATCCTCGTACACTCGCTTTACCAGGTGGCTAGCGGCGAGGTGACGAAATTGATTATCATTCATGAGTTTGCTGAATATTTCCTCATTGCCTTCCATACGATCTATGAAGAGGGTTTCCAGCATCTTATCAAAAACGTAACTGAAGTTTTCCAAAGTATTGGCTTTGGCTGCTTCCTGTAGCTTCTCATTGGCAGTGGCAGTTTCTACCACCTGGTCAAAGAAGAGTTCATCGGCTTTAGTAAAGTCAGTACCGAAGCGCTCATTGAGTTTGTCTACCAACATGGAAAGTATCACCCGCTCATCTTTGGCAGTACCACTACCTACTTCAGTAGGGCCTTGCAGAGGATCAGCTTCACCTTCTTCCAGTAAAATGGAACCTTCACTGATTTTCTCTAGTCTATAGTACTTCAATGCCACTTCACCATCCAGTTTATACTGCTCACCCTTACGCTTTGGCAGTTTGCTGAGCAAAAACCGTAAATAGGTGTACTGCTTTTCAAGGTCAGAATCCTGGTAGGGAATAATCTGGGATAAGAAAGCATACAAATTACGGAAGCTGGTAAGTTGCTTCTTGAACAAATCCTGGTCTTCGTCTTTCAGATCGTTAAAACGTTCTACTGCTTTGTCCAGGATAGCGTTCATACGCTTATGATCACCAGCGGTAGGGTCCTTTCTTTTACTATACCATACGTTGACGAACTCGTTAACCTCCTCAGCCGTGAATACTCTCCATTCTTCAATGCGATGCTGTAGTTCATAGAGTAGGTGAGGGTCAGTGGGTTCACTTATTCTCGTATCCTCATAATAAGGTTTGAATGCCTCAAAGATCTCTCCGGGGGAGTTGACAAAATCCAGCACGAAAGTGTCATCTTTTCCTGCTGCTGTACGGTTGAGGCGAGACAAGGTCTGAACAGCCTGTATACCGGAAAGACGTTTATCTACATACATCGTATGCAGTAGAGGCTGGTCAAAGCCGGTTTGATATTTCTCAGCTACCAACAGCACCTGAAATTCATCACTGGCAAAACGTTCGGGTAATTCAGACTCCTTTATACCATTGTTCATCCCTACTTCGGTATAGGTTTTGTCAGGTATTTCATCATCAGTAACGGTGCCTGAGAAAGCGACCAAGGTTTTTACATCATCGTACTGCTTTTCTCTAATGTATTTGTCAAATGCCAGTTTATATTTTACGGCATGTAGACGGGAAGCGGTTACTACCATTGCTTTGGCACGCCCACCAATCTTATGCTTGGTATGGGTGCGGAAATGCTCAACGATCACCTCTACCTTTTGAGCAATATTATGCGGATGAGTACTCATAAACCTGGCTAGTGCTTTGGCAGCTTTCTTTTTTGGCACCTCCGGATCATCTGCTATGGATTTGATCAAACCATAGTAGGTTTTGTAAGTGGTATAATTGGCCAGTACATCCTTGATGAAACCCTCCTGAATGGCCTGTTTCATGCTGTAAAGATGGAAGGGAGATTTACCATCTTCCCCGGCTTCGTTAAAGAATAACTTAGTCTTGAACTTGGGTGTAGCCGTAAAGGCAAAGAAGCTGATATTAGGCTGGCTAGGACGCTTAAGCATCTCTTCATACATCTGCTTTCGGGCATCTTCGCTCAGGTCTTCATCCTCATTGAGCAGCAACTGTTCTGCAATGGCCTTCTCTATCCCTTCTTTGTTCAAGACTTTGCGTAGTTCCATAGCGGTTTCTCCACTCTGAGAACTATGTGCTTCATCCACTATTACAGCAAATTTTCTTCCCGCAGTGTCAATGTCTACTTTTTCTCCTTTTTTCTCCAGGGTACTGAGGGCCTGGGTGATAAAAGGAAATTTCTGTATGGTAGAAATGACTACCGGTACTCCGCTTGAAAGTGCCTTGGCTAGCTGCTGGGTATTCTCATCAATCTTTTGGACTACGCCTTCTTTATGTTCAAACTGATAAATGGTATCCTGTAGCTGCTGGTCCAGCACTCTGCGGTCGGTGATAACGACTACGGTATCAAAGATTTTCTGATCATCCGCATCATGCAGGCCGGAGAGACGGTGGGCCAGCCAGGCAATAGAGTTGGACTTACCCGAACCTGCTGAATGCTGTACCAGATAATTATGGCCTGATCCTTTCTCTTTGGCATCTCCGATCAGTTTGCGAACCACATTCAACTGATGATAGCGGGGAAAAATCATGGTTTCCCTGGTGTGTCTTTTGATCCCCCGCTGGGTGGCGACTTCTGTTACTTTGGTTTCCAGATGAAGGAATTTTGCCAAAATGTCCATCAGGCTATCTTTTTGTAACACCTCCTCCCATAGGTAAGCAGTGCGGTAATTATCATGGGAAGGATCAGGAGGGTTACCTGCACCATGATTTTTACCTTTATTGAAGGGCAGGAAGTAGGTGCTTTTTTCAGCAAGCTTGGTAGTCATTTCTACAGTTTCTGTATCTACCGCAAAATGAACTAAAGCTCTTTCCTTGAAACGAAAGATAGGTTCACGGGGATCGCGATCAGTACGGTACTGATGCTTAGCATGCTCAACGGTCTGGCCGCTCATTGGATTTTTAAGCTCCACTGTGACTACTGGTAGACCGTTGACTGACAATACCACATCCAGGGAAAGGCGGGTGTTCTTCTCACTGAAGTGTAACTGACGGGTGATGGTAAGCTGGTTTTGATCATATGCTGACCATGCATCTGGATTAAGGCTGGTGTTGGGGGCGAAGTATGCCAGGCGATAGGTTTTACCAAAGCATTTGAAGCCGTGGCGCAGTACATGCAAGGCACCTTTGGATGCAAGTTCTTTACAAAGATCATCCAGCAGGATTTGCTCTGAGCGCTCTTTATTAATGGCATAAAGTTTTCCCCAGAGTTGCGGCTGGCTGCGCTGAATGAAATTGATAACTTCCTGTGGGAAAAGAGCTCGGCTGATATCGTAATCTTTGGGATTGCCTTGCTGAGCCCCCCCTTCTTTAGAAAGTAGATAATCTTCTATGGCATCTTCAAAGTATTTTTCCTGATGCTTGTTAATCATACGGCTACATTTTGGTGGGCAGGTTCTCTTACATCTATTTTACCGGTAACGGCATGGGTGATGAGAGATGAACGGTACTCTTGGAGTTTAGTAATAGAATCCTCTATGTCTTTCTCTAATATCTTAATATCAGAAATATCTTTTTGTAGATGGCTTACAATTGCTTCTTGTTCTTCTTTCGGTGGAAGTGATACAACAAATTCCTTTATCTTATCTAAATGTAGGTTAGTAACTGTGCTTGACTTAGAACCGAAGCTAATCTGATTCTCGGTAAGTTTACTTTGCAATGAATAACTAAGGAAATGAGGGTTGATTCTATCCAACTTTAATTTCAAAAGACAAAGACTAACAAAAATGCTAAAATCAAAATCCCAATCAATTACACGTGGCACACCTATAGTACCATTCTTAGAATAAAGCAGATCGTATTTTTCAGGTTTACATCTCCGAGTTAAGTCTTTATGCTCATCTTCAGAAATATAGTTTACATTATCTAAGTTTATTTGACCACCTTTCGCTTTAACAATATCAGTTACTCTTAAAAAAGGTATTCCATCATCTATGTAGTTTGGAGTTGCATGAGTTCCATCAATAATTTTTGTAGTAAGAAACTTTAAGCGAGTATCTACCCAATGAGCAGGGATTTCACCTAGCCAGGGGATGCCGGAGTCTTTCATAGGGGCATCTGGATTCAGCCCTTTGGTTACTGCCCGAGTGATGAGGGCAGTACGCTTCTCGGCCAGCAGTTTAAGCAGTTCTTCCTTCTTGGCAATCAGTGCATCTATCTTTTCCGTCTTCTCATCCAGAAAACGAGCAATTGCCCGCTGCTCAGGGAGAGGTGGAATGATAACTGGAAGGTTTTTAAGCAAATCTTGGCTTAATGAAACACGAGTTACCAGGTTCATTTCTCCCGAAAAGAATGCTCTGAGTAGTTTATTTCTAAAATAGAATTTAGAGAAGTTTTTATCTAATAAGTTTTTAAACTGACGAAAACGAATTAGAAAACCTGAAAAAGTCGCTTGTTCTATAGATTTCAAACAAGTAGAAGCAAATCCTATCTCTTCAATGGTCTCAGAAGTACGGGTAAAAAAAACATCGCCTTCTTGTACAGAATACCTAGCTTGCTCAACTTTGTTTGAATTTGCAAGTTCAGTAACTTCAAATGGAAGAGCCATATTCTTATAAGCATCTCCATAACTAACAAAAGGGTAACCTATACCAAAGTAGTCTCCACTGTTGCTGATACCATTCTGAAATGAACCTAAATATCTTATCTTTTTTATTTCCCAATGTTCAGGAATCTGCCCAAGCCAATCTATGCCGGAGTCTTTGTAGTAGGGGTAATGTTTCATCATTTGGCCTGGGTTAGGATGGTGAGTAGTTCTTCTTTAAGTGGCTCAAAGTCACGCTGAGTGATTTCAAAAAGAAAGTCTGCTAGGTTGAGCAGGTTATCTTCAGTTAATTCATAGTTCTGCGAGGCAAAGTAGGTATAGTCATCTTCCTCAGGTGGGGTTACTTCAAAATTAAGATAGCGGTAGCTGGCTTTAAGATTTGGTAGTTTCTTTAAAACCTTTTGGAAATAGCTACTTTCAGTATCATTAAAACTTAATGCAATGTAAATGGAGGGCGGGGTATGATCCTTTTCCTTAAATATTAAAGTATAGAAGAACTCATCATTCAAAGGGTCCTTACGGTCCAGTACTTCCCAATAATTGTAATATACTTCTTCGTAAGGTTCATTACTGAATTTGTATTCGTATCGCTGAGCAGCTTTCTCTATTTCTTCATTGACATGATGGAGAACATCTTTATGAAGCTTACTAAGATCATTAATCTTTTGGTGATACTGGTGGTAGAATCTTAACTTATCCTGCATTTTATGTGAGGGGTAATTAAGGTTAATGTTTTGGATATAATCTTTGACCAGCAAGAGGTACTTATCAGGTGCATTTAAATAATAAAAGCCAATCCTGTTCTGCAATTCTTGGATGAACTCACGATGGGTAATGCTGATAAATTTATGATGACCGGTGTTAAGTGGTTCTAAACCCAGTACTATTCCAAGAATATCGGCTTCCGGAAATTCCTTTTTAACCGAATCATAATAAGCATTCAGATCATTATTCAGGCTATGGTAGATTTTGTTCTCAATGATGAGAATGGATTCTTCTAGCTTATCTTTTAATAATATGTCTATTCTACCTTTCTTTTTTACCCCATACTCTCTTTGCGCAGTGCAGGTATGCATTTGAAAGCTTGCCCCTTTGTTGTTCAGCAGGTTGATCAGGCAAGAAATAAAGAGGTCTTTCAGTCCATGCTCTTCACCGGTGTCAAAGAAGAAAGCTAGAATATTACTGATTACATTTTCATAATGAGGCTGTTGAGCGATTTCCAAAAAGGTCTTTGGCTGCTTATCTTCCTCCACATAATCATATGTCAGTACCTCATGGTAGTTCTCATAAGTCAAATCAGTCATAGCTAATATCATTCTGCTTTTTCACTTTTACTGCCGTACACAATCTCTTTGAGGCTATGCTGCATTTCTTCTTCCAGTTTTAGCATTTCAGTTTCTATCTCTGTGAGGTCGCGAGGCGGCTCATAGACATAAAAGTGGCGGTTGATAGGAATTTCATATCCAACCTTGGTCTTGCTGTAATCAATCCAGGCATCGGGTACATGAGGCAGCACCTCTTGCTCCATATATGCTTCACAATGTGCTTTGACCAGACTTACCAAAGCAGTGTTATCAGCCTTGCTGTCGTAATCTAATGGTAAGGGTAGAGGAATGTCACCCGGTAAAGGTATAAGTTCGGTGTCACGTAAATCCGTATCAGGTTCAGCATTTCCTTTGCTGTCAGTACAAATCTTAGCCTCCGGGTCCCGTTCGGATAAAGCGGATAGTATTGCCTTTTTGATAGGAGATGAGATTTTAACACCAGCAGTTCGGAATGCTTTTGTAAGTAGTTTATCAAACACCTCTCGGTCTTGGTACAGTGTCTCATTCTTTATTCCCTGCAACACCTGCATGATATTTGCCTGATATTCTTCACCTGCTTTGATTTCTGCCGCTTTGGTGGCAGGGTCTTTTTTCTTACTTTCAGCAAGTTTTTTAAAGGCAGTTTCTTCTTCCAGTCGTCTGATCCTTTCCTGGCTAAGCTGGAAGTTTAGTCTCAGAGGTCGTTCTACAGTGACCTTGAGATAACCAAACTCGCGATTATCAAAGATTTTGCTGCATACTTTGTCTTTCTCCTCATTATCAACTTTTACTTTAGAAGTATCTTCATGCTTAAAATCTCCATATAGGCGGGTGATTTCGTTAATGTGGTCAGTGGAGAGTTCATTACGTTTATTGCCCAGGCTCTTGCGCATCTTCTGGTAGTGCCGGGTAGCATCTATTAATTGTACTTTACCTTTTCTCTCAGCAGGCTTGCGATTATTTACCAGCCAGATGTAGGTATAGATGCCGGTATTGTAAAACAACTGATCTGGTAGAGCCACTATACTATCCAGCCAGTCATTTTCTATGATCCAGCGACGGGTGTTACTCTCTCCAGAACCTGCATCTCCTGTGAAGAGCGGAGACCCATTGAACACTATAGCAATTTTTGAGCCTTCTCCACCATTCTCAGGTGAAGAATTCATCTTGGATATCATGTGTAATAAAAAAAGAAGGGCTCCATCATTGATGCGCGGTGTACCTGGCCCAAACCTTCCTTTAAATCCATGAGTTTCATGCTCCTTGACCACAATATTCTGTTGGTTTTTCCACTCAACACCAAAGGGAGGGTTGGCAAGCATGTAGTGAAACTTTTCAAAAGGATGACCGTCACCGGTGCGGCCATCACCGAGGGTGTCACCAAATACAATTCTTTCTACTGGTTCATCTTTGATAAGCAGATCAGAACAACATATGGCGTAAGACTCTGCATTGTATTCCTGACCGAAAAGAATCAGGTTAGCATCCTGGTTATGTTCACGAATATATTCTTCCGAAACAGATAGCATACCGCCGGTTCCACAGGTAGGATCATATATTTTACGAGCAATACCAGGTTGATAGACGTCCTCATCAGAAGTATAGATCAGGTGTGCCATCAGGCGAATCACTTCACGAGGGGTGAAGTGGTCTCCAGCTTCTTCGTTAGCCTGTTCGTTGAACTTCCTGACAAGTTCTTCAAAGACATACCCCATCTGTAGATTGGATACCCTGTCTGGATGCAGGTTTACATTAGGGTCTGTAAATCCTTTGACTACCAGGAAGAGACGGTTATTCTGTTCAAGAACTTCAATCTCCTTTTCAAAATCAAATTTTTCAAAAATCTCTCTTGCTTTGGGAGAAAACCCTTTTATATATGCTACCAGGTTAGATGATAGATTGTCAGGGTCCGCCAGCAGCTTTCTAAAAGTAAAAGGACTGGTATTGTAAAGTGGTTGTACTCGTTTACCGGTAGCCTTGTTACCCAGAATCTTATCTATTACCTCTTGAGAGTATCCCTGGGCAATTAATTTTTCATATTCTTTAAGAACTTCTTCTTTGGTGTCTTCCAATACCAAATCCATACGCCTCAGCACAATCATAGGAAGCATTACTCGGCGATATTGGGGAGGGCGGTAGGGGCCACGCAGCAGATCCGCTATTTTCCAGATAAACCCTACAAGTTCTGAATGGTTAGTTTGAGTCATAAATGCTTTTATACTTTATTGTTAGACTACAGTTTTAGAATTCTTTTAAAGCTTAATTTTTTCCTCTGCTGCATAGGTCCTTATAATCTTCAACTTCAACAAGAGTGAGAAATAAACTTTTTTAATTGTTCAGTATTAAATTCTTCAATGTGTCTATTTGGCTAAAGAGTTAAAGAAACGAAGGTTAACTTTACCACTTAGCGTAAGTACAATCACTCTCCATATTTCTTTATTTTGCTTCCAATATAATAAAGAAAATGTGTAAAAAAATCTAAGTAAAGTTAATTTGCACAACTCAGATTTACTTATTCCTCAATTTGTCTTTCTTTCATCCAATCCAAATACCCTTTAAGCTGGGATACCAGATAGTAAGGCAAGTTAAGGAGTTTATAGGTTTTACCATCCGGTGTATTAGCCATACTGATTCTGATTTTTCCTGCATAGAAGCGTACAGCTGTATTATGAGGAGCCATATCCATAAATAAATGTAAAGAGCGTAGCTTCCCTTCAGCCCCGGATTTTACCTCTACCGGAATGAGTTGCTGCTCATAGGGGTACAGGAAATCTACTTCTGCCTGTGAGGTTTTCTTCTCCCGTACCCAGAAGTGCAATCCACTTAATACATTACTTTGGCTGGCCAGTATTTCTTGTCCTACCAGGTGTTCTATCAAAGTACCCTGGTATATCTGGTCCAAGTCATCGGTTTTGATAATTTCTTTTTGAATGCCTAGAGAGAAATTCACAAGTCCGGAATCCAATACCTGTAGCCGGGGCGATTTACGATGATCGGGTAGCAGAGGTAATGTGGCATTGGTCTGAGGAAAAACCAGATGTATAAGCAGTGCTTTTTCTATGGTTCGCAGTGCTTCGCCCATCTCTCTGGAACCGTATTCAGATCGGCCAAAGCCCTGAAACTTAATGCGGTGTCCTGCCTCCTTAAAGACCGAGCGTATGGCATGTCGGATATACTGAATTTGTGAGGCGTTATTAGCATACTTTTCTACATCATCTAAATAAGTAGCTATCAATGATTCATAAATGGGCGCTAATGCTGTCAGGTCTCTGTACTGGGCATAATGCTGTATCACTTCCGGCATACCGCCCAATAGCGCATATGTATGAAATAGTCGTAGTAACTTTTCATGAGCAAAGTCATTTATCGGCACTTGCTGGAGTTGATCCAGAGCGGCTTCTTCTCCCGTTGCCTTCAAAAACTCAGGAAAGCTAACTGGTCTGATAACTCTGTACTCTACACGACCAACTGGAAAAGTTGCTTTCGGATTAAAAAGTATTTCTAATAATGAACCCGCTGCGATAACGGCTAACTCAGGCACCTGCTCATAAAAATAACGCAGAATGTTCATCGCCTCCGGCATTTCCTGAATTTCATCTATAAATAGGAGGGTCTGGTCCAGTTTGTCCAGCTTTTTACTCCTCAGGAAGAATAATCCTTGTAAAAGTGTATCTATATCCCGAAACCCCTGGAAAACCTCTTTATCTTCAGCAAGTTCAAGGTTAAAGTATAGGTACTGATCAAACTCTTTGGCAAAAGCATGTATAGCAGTTGTTTTTCCTACCTGGCGAGCTCCTCTTATCACCATAGGCTTACGAGTTTTACTATTTCGCCATTGAATTAAGTCTTGATGAATACTCCTTTGAAACATGTCATAAAGTTAGGGCATTTTTATACAAATTATGCTATAAAGTTAGGGTTAATTTTACATGTATATGAATTGAAGTTGGGGCAAATAGAAAAAAAGGGCTAAAGAAACCCCTCGTCCTTTCCAAGGTGGCAGCAAAGCTATAGTAGCTCTCTTTGCTTAAAATCAGATGATCTAAAATTGGAAGATCCAGAAATTGCTCTTCTTGCTTGAGTTTGCGCGTCAGGTCTATATCTGCTTTTGATGGAACGTGGTTCCCGGAAGGGTGATTGTGAGCAACCGAAACGGCCGAGCTGTTAACCTTGAGAGCGGCTGCAAAGATTACCTTAGGATCAGCCAAACAGCCGGCAACTCCACCCAGGGAGATATTGATGGCACGCCGTTGGCACGGTTGAGGAGCATCGCTTTAAATTCTTCAACATAGCCAATGCGAGACTTTTTCCATCGGGCACGGAAAATCTCATGAGCATCCTGTGAGCTGGTGACCTTAGGACGGTCTGTATCAGATATTTTGGAGAAGTAAGAGACTCGGATTTCGGCGATGCTCGATGGGAAGATGATCTGACGTTGCTTGTTGGGCTGATTGTTTTGTGTTAATGACTTCATGATAAAATGATTAAAAGTGACGGTCACCGCGTGAAACATTTAAGGCTGGTATGTTTTGTGCGTAGGCCTGTAGGTCCGGGTGTGGCCGGTTTCTGGTGTACACTAAAATGATTGTAAGAAGGGAGGGGTATACAATTGACCTTACCACATATACTGAAACCTTTAGTAAAGTCCTTTATTGAACATTTGTACTATTCTAATGTACACCTTTGTAATAATATGAAAATAGCGGTCTTAGTTGAATTAATAAGCTTCTCTGGCTTTATTGCATACTTTTCACAAAAAACCTATATAACTTTCCATGAAAGTAGCAAATAGCACTCATAAGTCACGTATAGTAGAAATACTTAGCAAAGCTTTTGCAGATAATAAAAGCACCAATTATGTAATCAAAAACGATAACAAACGGCTGGACAGGATTAAAGGGTTGGTTGATTATTCCTATAATATCTGTAACGCTTTTGGCGAGACCTGGATATCAGATGATCTCAATGCCTGTGCTCTGATCTTATTGCCTGAAAAAAAGAAAACTACTTTCAAATCAGTATTATGGGATGCTAAACTGGCCACTGGCTGTATTGGACTTAATAGGGTAGGAAAGGTGCTAAAAAGAGAAGCCTTAGTACATCAAAACCATCCGAAAGAGCCATACTACTATTTGTGGTATATAGGAGTAGATCCCAAACAGCAAAATCAGGGAATCGGAAGTGCATTTATGCAGGAAGTATTAGATAGGTGCGATCAAAAAGCACGACCTATTTATCTGGAGACTTCAACGCTGAGGAATTTGCCCTGGTACAAAAAGTATGACTTTGAGATATTCAATGAGCTAGATTTTTCCTTTCCACTCTACCAGCTGAGAAGAAATTAAGAAACAAGCTTACTTAACCTATAGCCTATGTATGTGCCTGGTACCGAAATGCACATGATTACTTTCTCAATTATAATGCTTGAGTTGGTAATCTTATTCTTTCAACTAATCTATTTTTTAGAAAGGCCAAGCGAAAAAAGCCGTCTGTGGTATCTTATCTTATTGTATTTATTGATACAGTACAATGTGATGGGTGGGTTGTTTCCGGCAGATAACATTCCCATACCCATTATTGCGCAAAATATTATGGCTTATACTTCTGCTATTATCATGTCCATGTATTTTGCCTTTTACTTTTATAAAGCTTTTAACCTGGAGCATTTCAGATGGTTTGCTATATACGGAACGTTTAACTTTGTGTTCCTGCCCTTTATTGCCACTTTTATAGTGCCATATCTGCTGACTGATAATTTGACACTAAGCAGAAAGCTATTTGTAGTGGTTCCTTTCATCTACTGCCTGGTATTCATTTTTAATATCACCAAGGCGGTAAGAAAAAAGTACAGAAACTCACCTGAGGGTGAGTATGGCAGTCTGTTTAAGGAAAGAATTATATCGGTCTACCTTGCATTAGCCTTCTGGATTTCCTTGCCCATCATTACCTATTTTAATGGTAGCCAGGTGTTAGAGGTATGCATGACCAATGCGGGGTTCCTGGTGATGACAATTACGTACATCCGTTCTTCTGTGTATAACGCTAAATTTGAACACCGTAGGCTCAAAATATCCGAACAGAAACTACAAAAATTGAACAAAGAACTTCAGAAGAAGGTGGAAGACAGAACGAAAAAGCTGGTGGATATCAATGAGCAAAAAACCAATACGCTTATCAATCTAACGCATGAAACCAAAACACCTCTTACACTGATCAATAACTATTTAGATGAGTACATTAATAAATACGGGATCAACGAAGAGTTGGCTGTAGTCAAGTTCAACACGGAAAAGCTGACTAAAGATATCACCAACCTCTTTGACCTGGAGCGTTTTGAAAAAGGAATAGAGATATATGATTACTCTGAAAGTGTTGACTTCAGTTTGAGCTTGAAGAATAGTCTGGTGTTATTCAAATCACTGGCACAACATAAAAATATCCGAATTCATGAAAATATAGAGGATAATATTTTGATTCAGGCTTCTTCAGAGGCAATAGGTAGAGTAGTTAATAATCTTATTGAAAATGCTATAAAGTATACTGAAAAGAAAGGGGAGATTAAAGTAAAACTATATGAGAAGAATGGTGATATTATTTTTTCCATTGCTGATAATGGTATAGGAATACCTTCCGATATGCAAAACAAAATATTTGAGCCATATTTCCAGATCAATAAGCAGAAAAAAAATGCACAGGGCTTGGGAATGGGGCTCTCAATTGTCAAAAAGATAATAGATGGTCTAGAGGGTTCTATCGCTGTTCAAAGTAAAACAGCCAATGAAAGTGATACTCCAGGATCAACGGTTACTATTATTTTACCTAGATCTCAAGCTAATGTAGCGGAAGCAACCAAAAGCATAAGTGATAGTGGAAATATACGGGTGCAGATGAGTAGTCCAATTCCCGAGGACAGTATTTATGACAGTGAACTACTTTCCATACTTGTTGTTGAGGATAATCTATCCATGCTTAATTACTTATCTGTCAAGCTCAAAAAGCATTATAATGTATACATTGCTAAAAGTGGTACAGAAGCTTTGCGAAAGCTGGATAACCTCAAGGATCTGGACCTAATAGTATCCGACGTAATGATGGACTCTATAGATGGATTTAAATTTTATCAGATTGTATCAGAAAGAAAAGAGTTTGGCCATGTACCCTTCATTTTTCTGACTGCAAGAACCGGTAAAAAGGATAAGCTGAAAGGTTTGTCATTAGGAGCAGTGGATTATCTGGAGAAACCATTCTCAATAAACGAATTGATATATAAAATTGATTCGGTCCTGAATAATCAAATAAAACAAAAAAATGCTATAGTCTCCCAGGTTTTTAAAGCTATTCAAAATCAGGGGGTTGTCGATCACAGTAGTTTAGAAAAAAATAGTTTTGAAGAAAATTGCCAAAAGTATAATCTCACGTTAAGAGAGGTTGAAATAGTGAAGCTAATTGCTCAGGGTCTAACTTACCATACCATTGCAGAGCAGCTTCATATATCGAGTGGAACTGTATCAAAGCATGTCCAAAATATTTTCAACAAAGTAGAAGTAAACAGTAAAATAGATCTGATGAATCGTATCAAAGTCGCTATCTGATAAATTCCATTTCAAACTAATCGTGAGTGCCTGTTGGCAAAAATACATAAATACAAGTACTATAATACCAGTAATTGCTGATTGAACTTATTAGTCAGTATAGACAAATTACCCTCTATGAAGTAAATACCAATTTTTATGAGGGTAATAATAGTGTATCAAAATCAATTTATAGGGAGTGTTAGTTTTGCAAACTGGGATAAGTTTGAAAGCTATATGCTGAAATGGATAACAAAACCGGTTCAGGTCTATATCAAATTTGACATTCTTAGCGTACAAATCAGATGGTACGAAGATGTAATGGCATTGATTCAGTGTGTTCAGCAAACGCAACACAGTAAGAATGTAGAATGCTGGAAGGTAAACGTTTGCCGTTTTGACCAATTGGAGGATATAGCTATTTCACAAGTAGCTTAATATCTAGCTCTAACTAACAAATGTTATTGTTAGGGTTATTGCTTTATGAGGTTTGTTTTTTTGAGTTGCAAAATGTACTTTAGCATTGCCGCGTGAAACGGATCAAGCTCTGCTGAGGAGCAACTTGCTAGGGATAGCGTCGGCCAGATATGCAGATTCGGCAGTTTATTTTCGCGCATATAGTTCCTATATCCGCACCGTTAGGCCGCAACATTTTTTCTTTTTTACAATTTCTAACACTTCCCCAAATTTAGTCCGTGCAATATAGGTTATATAATAAAGATTATGTTAAGTAAACAAATTGCTATTCTGTATATGCCTTTAAAACCTGTTGTTGTGTTACGTAATTGACCACCTATTATATTATATATAGGTATTTAAGAGAATATATAAAAGGGTGGTTAATTAGGTAACGCTTATATAGCTCTTCTTGCTTTAAATTGAATTTCGGGGCATTTATTGGTGGTTAATTAGGTAACGGTATAGTAGAGAGTGGTCAATTACGTAACGGGGTGTGGTCGATTAGGTAACGGTTGGTGGTTAGTTGGGTAACGGAGAGTGGTCAGTTAGGTAACAGGTGCAGTAATCGTGTTTTGCAAGTAGTTTTTACCTTGAACAGTGGCCGGTTAGGTAACGGTTTATATTTGAAAAGCTGTATCTAGGACACTTAAGGGGGAGCAAAATATCCGTTGAAAGTAGTATACCTCAAAGAATGCTAGAAAAGAACTAAGGGTGGTCAGTTAGGTAACACATTAATTTAAGCTAATACTTCTAACTGATCTAAAGACCGGAATACTGACCATACCTGATTATCATAAGCATCAATTGTCTTTCCATAGTGTTGAAGAAATGCGTTGCATATAGCAGAACGTTTGACATCAGAATCTTTATCTGGTTTTGCAAGCCATTGATAAAAAATGACTCTGTCTTCAATATCCTGTGCCTGGGCTTGGCTATGAAATTTACAAAATTCCTGATAGAGCAAACGCACAAGGATTCGCATAAAGAACAGATTATGCTGTTGTCGGTCCAGCATCTTGTCACTGTCTTGATACTCAAACCAGATCACTAATTTGTAATTGAAACGACCATTCTTCTCCCAGTCCCATTGTAACCCGAGTTCAGGGGCTTTTTTTTGAATTGTCCCTAGCTTTTGATTCACTTTCTTCTTCCGCTGCTTGGCTTCTTTGTCACCTATACCAGCTTGTTTGCAAATCAAATCAAACCCAGGAGTACCCAATTCTTTTTTGAGTTTCAAGGTTTCTCTTAGATTACAAAGATAAAGGTATAAGGGTTGAAGACGGTTCTCCCTTAATGCAGTAAAGGATTTTAGGTTAAGCGTTAAAAAATATCGTGACAGATTACTTAAAAATTCGCTACTAGCTTTAAACTTATAGTAGCGTTTCTGTGGATTCTTCTCATCAAAGTAAACATTCACAGAGGTAAGGATTAGCATGGTCTTAATTCCGTAGAAATTCTCACCAGATGCCGCTCTCCCTCCAAAGCTAAGTGATAAGGGTTGATGAGCCATTTTATATAGGGCATTATCCAACAAATCATCCCATATATATTCATTCGTGTCTTCTCTAATTTCCTTTATCTCCCCGGCGCTAAGATTTTCAAGCTGGGCGGGGCTGCTAACTTTTTTATAGAGACTTCTATGATCTTTATAGCCCATATGTTTGGCAAACTTCACCGGATCTAGCGTACCGTATCCCCACAAATCTTCCTGATAACTAAAAGCCAGGTATACTACTAGATTTCGGATTAGAGTGGCATCTTCCTTATATTTATTGAAATCATAAGTATTATGGGCAAGATTTTTATCAAAACGAGTGGTTAGTTCCTGTCTGCTCATAGTAAAAATTTTTTCAATATAAATTTATTATTTATAATTTAAGTTGTGGATAATGTTTTGTTAAAAGTAAAAGCAAATAGGAACAGAACGACCTTGAGCAAGAACCCCTGTGGGGTAACTGCATGGATTTTTCCGGGAAAGCGAGCAGTAACTTGGCTGAAGCAGGTTTCAATACGCTTTCTGTAATGCTTTTTTAAAAAACGCATAGCTGCGTTATCCTGCCTTTTTGAGTTAGATTTTCGCTCTACCAATAGGCGCACCTGATCGCATTCTTCATAAAGGTCTTCCAACTCATAATGCGTATAAGCACTGTCAGCATAAAGTTCACTACCTTGAGGTAAGTATAGGGACATAGCTTGTAAAGCTGTATTGTCGTGAATAGAACCAGCCGTGATCAAATAATCCACTGGTATACCATCGGCGGTGGTAACTACCTGTACCTTAAAACCATAGAAATACTGTCGTTTGGAGGCATTGTATCCCCGATAAGATTCATGTTTTAGTAGCTTGCACCTCCCAATACGAATGTTTTTACAAACAGCTACTGGGAACGAATCTATTAAGTAGCGACTTGCAGTGTTGAGTTGCTTGAGACTCTCCCCCAATGCTAAAAAGATCCTGATTAAAGTATTTGATAGGCGATGCAGATGGCGATTAAAGTTAGACTTGTCTATTTTGGCCATCCCATGATGTTGCTGCATGTATTGACAAGTAGTGTGCTGGTTGCCATAAAAGTACTGGGCTGAGAGCAGGGCAGTAGTTAATATCTCCGCATCACTTACTTTGCGACGAATGTCTATGTGGGGTTGGCTGATTTTTAAATAATCGTCCATAAAACAATATATTGCAATAGTATAGTCTGTCATGTAATTGTTAGGTAAAGTGTGGTAACTTCACTTTAACAATCTTTTGGCAGACTATGCTTCATTTAACCTTTTAATTCGCAACTTGAGTTATTTATAGGATACATCATATCGTTCAATAAGCCGCTTTACCTGCACATGTGTAAATGAGCAATTGCGGCGTGTTGTAAAGCCATGCTCATTCAGCTGACGAGCAATCTCTGTATAATTCAACTTTTGCTTATATAAAGAAATGGCAAAAGCACCTGCCCTTCTATTATTTGGGTGAAAATATGCATTCTTCACTCTAACGTTCTCCCCAATTATTCTTGCTTTTTCATTAAGGTTTTCAGGAGTTCCCAACTGTTTACCCCTTGCTATCAGAGCTTGTAAGGCAGCTTGAGTACGCTCACTAATCATCTGCCTTTCATGATCAGCAAGCACTGCCATAATACCCACTGTTAAGTTATTGGCATCCGGCATGTCGGCGGCCACAAATGGAACATGGGTATCACGTAGTGTAAAAATAAAACGTGCATTTCGGCTCAGTCTGTCCAACTTGGCAATCAATAGCTTGCCTTCAATCTGTTGTACATGCTGAATGGCTTTTTCCAGTTCAGGACGGTCATTCCGTTTACCTGACTCTACCTCTACATATTCTTTCACAATGCAATCCGTTTCTTTGAGGTAACGATGCACAGCTTTCTTCTGCCCTTCCAATCCTAGACCTGACCGCCCCTGTGCTTTTGTAGAAACTCTATAGTATGCGATAAAATTCATGTTGACAGCAAGCTAAAACCATTTTGAACATTTTACAAACGGACGTTTGTAAAATGTTCGGATATGAAATATTAAGCTTTTTGATGGAAAACTAACACCTGGCTTATCAGGTCCATCATATGATCAACACTTCGCACGAAGGTTTTGAAAAAGTAAAAATAATCAAACGAGAGTCTATTTACTATGACATATGACTGTACGGACAACTTTCATTATGTTATATGTGATTTGAATTAATCTGATCTTTTTGCTAAAGCAAAATTTATATTAGCAATTGTAAGTATCCTCGTTGACAATCTAATGCAGTTAACTTAATTATCTGAAAATTCAATGGTTTGCATTATTTTCTAATTAAACCTCATATTTATGAAGTATACATATTCTGTATAAGTTTTTATGTGTTACATTTAGTATTTTCATAATACTAACAACCTAATTCACTGAGTATGAAGCTATTTTTATCCCGGGGCCGGAAACCGGAAGATTTCACCTTGGTAAAATCTTTACGTTCAGGCTCTGAACGGTCTTACCGTTTATTATTTGACAAATACCATCAAAAGATTCTTAGGGTGAGCCTGTCTATGGGGTTGGTTAAAGAAGATGCGGAAGAAATAGTACAGGATGTGTTTTTGCTGGTCTGGGAGCAAAGACAAAAATTGGATGAAAATCTCTCTTTGAATGCCTTTCTACTCACACTCACTAAGCGTTTTGTCATCAAAAAAATTCGCCGGAGCATCATTTCTAATTCTCATCAGGGCAATCTGATCTGCCTAAAACCAGCTTATCATATAGAAACCGAGAATAAAATCATTTTTAACGACCTTGAAAACTATACACAGTGTTGTATCCAGGCACTTCCTCCTGTCCGTAAAGAAATCTTGCTGCTCAGAAAAGACGAAGGTTTGAGCAATGATGAAATAGCTCTGAAACTGGGGATATCCAAAAGAACTGTAGAAAACCACATATACAGAGCCATCAAATACATTAAACAACATTTGGAAAAAGAGTCTGTTATTTCATCAGTGGTTATCAGTATAGCCATAGCCTTTATGATTTATTAAAAATCATCTGTTTTTCTTTTTACCTGTTCTTCTTCTATTTTTTTCTTTTGCGAGTGAGTAAATGCCAGTGCTCAAGCTAATATATTATAAACAGGGTACTCGCGTATGGCAGAACTTCGCACTTTACTCATCAGGTATTTTCAGGGAAAATGCAATCCTGAAGAAATAGTCCTCTTAAAGAAGTGGATTCGTTCAGAAGAGGGTGAGCGTATACTGGAAGAATTCATTGATGCCCAATGGAAACTGCCTGATGATTATACCACGGTGGAAAGCAATCTGTTGTTTGAAAAAATTCAGCAAAACATCAGCAAAAAAACACCTGTTTGGAATGAGCGATTTGTTCCTTACTCGCATATTGGCAAATATGCCGCATCTTTACTCTTCTTCATCCTTTCAACCCTGTTTCTTTTTCATTATCTCAATAGGCAAGAACCCCAGGTTCGTGAGGTATCAATGTTCACTAAAGAAACACAAAAAGGTCAAAAAAGAACTTTGAATCTGACTGACGGAACACGCATTGTACTAAATGCTGAAAGCAAGCTTACTTTTCCTGAACATTTTTCCGATACACTCAGATTAGTTTGCCTCACTGGAGAAGCTTTTTTTGAGGTAGCAGAAGATAAAAATCGCCCTTTCATTGTCCATACTTCTAGTATAGACATTCAGGTTTTAGGCACATCTTTCAACCTACATGCTTATGAGGAGGACAGTTTCGCTCAGGTAGCATTGCTGCAAGGCAAAGTAAGCGTTCAATCTACTCAAAAGAAATATGGAGAGTTGGTTATGGAATTAACACCTGGTGAAATGGCATCTTATAACAAATCTGACCAAAGCTTTACCAAAAATGCTTTTGATATTAAGTCCACGAGTGGTTGGAAAGACGGTATTTTATATTTCAAGAATGCTGGCTATGATGAAATTATAAAAAGGCTGGAACACTGGTATGGGGTAAGGTTTACCCACGAAGGTAATGATAAGCCCTTGTGGATGTACAATGGCGAGTTCGAGAACAAAAGCCTGGAATATGTGCTGGAAAGTATAAGCTATGCCTGTAAATTCTCCTATACGCTTAAGGATACACAGGTGATAATTAATACCCTCTAAAACTATAATAATATGCAAAACACTTTTACCTAGAAAGAAGAGCCGGTTAAGTTTCTCAATACCGGCTCCAAACAAATGCTGAAGCAGAAATTGGTCCCTTCAGGCTTCAGCAAGCAAGTTTTATCAAACGCAATGTTTAACAAAAACTCAATTCAAATTATGAAAAGGAAAGCTATACTCCTAATTAAGATGTTATCAAAATTCACTTTATACGGCTTGATCACTCATTGTATTTTAAGCGGAGTGCTACTGGCCAATGATACTGAAGCTCAGCCTGAGTCTCGTACCAGCGCCAATGAGATCAAGGTGGATTTGCAACTGCATGAAGTAAGGCTGGAAACAGCTTTTCAACTGATAGAACAACAAACCAATTTGCGGTTTTTCTATGATAGAAACCAAATTGATATGGATGCCTTAGTGTCCTCAGAAAAGAAAATACAGTCGCTCGCCGAATTGCTGATTGACATTTCCAGGCAAACACAACTTAAATTTAAAAGAGTCAATCAGGATATCAATGTGAGTAAAATGGACAGGCGTACTGAAGAAAAAGAACGCTTCGTGTTGGTGGCCATCACGGTGAGTGGACAGGTAAATGATCTCGATGGTGAGGCCTTACCAGGTGTTAACGTATTAATTAAAGGTTCTAGTACCGGTACCGTAACAGATATTGATGGAATGTATTCACTCAGTGTGCCTAACGAAGATGATGTGCTTGTCTTTTCTTCTATAGGTTATACAACACAGGAGGTGCCCGTCAACGGAAGGTCGGTCATTGACATTAGGATGCAGGAAGATATACAAAGCTTAAGTGAAATTGTAGTGGTGGGTTACGGTGAACAGAAAAAAGTCAACCTAACCGGTTCAGTGGCCACTGTGGATGGCGAAAAGCTAACCCGCAGACCTGTTACCAATACAACTTCAATGTTGCAAGGCCAGGTTCCAGGTTTGAGGATTGTACAGAATTCTGGTGAACCTGGAAACGAGGGACTAAATATTAGAATCAGAGGCCAGGGAACGTTCAGTGGTGCCGGATCTAACCCTCTGGTATTAATAGATGGAGTGGAAGGAAACTTGGCTGACCTTGATCCTAACAATATTGAAAATGTATCGGTGCTCAAAGATGCCGCTTCTGCTTCCATTTACGGTTCAAGAGCAGCAAACGGGGTTATTCTGGTGACCACAAAAAAAGGCCAAGAAGGGCGCTTTAATGTGGAATACAATGGTAATTATGCTGTTCATACACCAACCAAATTATTCGATTTGATCACTAATTCTGCGGAGTATATGGAGCTTTGGAATGAAGCTAAACTCAATAGTGGCATAAGTAATGGTTTGTATACTCAGGAAGAGATAGACTTATACAGAAATGCTACGGATAGGACGCTTTATCCCAATGCCGACTGGCTGGATATTGTGTTTAACCCTGCGCCTACGCAAACCCATCACCTCAGCTTTAATGGTGGTAAGGAAGGAACTACCTATAACTTAGCACTAGGTATAGTGGATCAGCAAGGGGTGATGAAAGGCTTTGATTACAAACGCTATAATGCGCGTCTGAACATTACCTCTCGTATCAACGATAATGTGAAATTTGGTGCTAATCTGGCGCTGAAAAAGGGAGATAGAAAAGGGCCAAGGCAGGGCTCTACCGACCTCTTTCTGGCCACCATGTCGCAGGCTCCTACTTATCTACCTCAGTTACCTGATGGACGTTATACCTATAAAGCTTATGATTTTGAGTATAATAATAAAAATCCAGTAGCTATTGTAGAGAATGATGTATTGAGAAAAACAGTAGATTATACCATCAACGCACAGGGGTGGGCAGATATCAATTTTACCGAATCACTCAACTGGTATACCAAAGCCGCTATTGTAGGAAATTTTGATAAATGGAAAGACTGGAGACCCTCCGTGCCTCTTTATAATTACAGAACAGGAGAATTTGCTACTGACTTGGATGTAGGTGGTAGAGGATTGATCACACAGGATGAACAAAACATTTATACCAATATTTTTTCCTATCTGCAATATCAGAAACAGTTCGGTATTCATACACTGAATGCCCAGCTAGGTTATAGCCAGGAGTTCAACGAGTATCAGTATCTCTATGGATTCAGAAGAGATTTTACCGGAAATTTGCTAAGAGAATTGGATGCGGGAAGTCCTGCAGTACAAAACGCCAGCGGTACAACTAATGAATGGGCAATCCGCTCTTTCTTCGGAAGGTTGGGCTATAATTATGACGAGCGTTATCTTCTTGAATTTAACTTGCGTTATGATGGCAGCTCCCGTCTGTATAAAGATTCCCGCTGGGGGGCTTTCCCTTCCGTATCTGCTGGTTGGCGTGTCAGTGAAGAAGATTTTATCCAGAATGCTGGAATTAACTGGTTGAATGATCTCAAACTCAGGGCTTCATACGGAGAATTGGGTAACCAGAATATCGGATTATATCCTTACCAAAGCTTATTGTCCCTCACCGGTAACTATCCATTTGACAATGCCAACTTGTCTTCAGGAGCCGCTCAGGTAGCGCTTGCTAACCAAAACATTCAGTGGGAAACCACACAGATTACGGATTTTGGCTTAGATCTCACTGTCTTCAAAGGTTTGTCGTTGACTTTTGACTGGTACAAAAAACGGACTACTGATATTTTGAGAAGTTCTCAGGTGACCGGAGTTGTAGGACTAACACCTCCTACAGTGAACAATGGGACGATGGAAAATACTGGTATTGAGCTAAACCTCAATTACCGAAATAGTGTACAGGATGGTACATTTAGCGGACTTTCTTATGACGTCAATTTCTTTATTGACAGATTCAAAAATGAGCTCACCCAATTTGGAGAAAGAGAGATCAGTGGCAATGTAATTAAAGAAGAAGGTAGGCCCTGGGATACTTTTTACATGCTGGAATGGATCGGTATTTTCCAGGATGAGGCTGAAGTAGATTCGGCACCACCTCAATATAATGACAATACTGAACCTGGAGATTTAATATTTAAAGATCAGAATGGAGATGGTGTTGTGAACGATGATGACCGCATTCCTATAGACGGACAATATCCTAATTTTGAATATGCACTGAACTTCAATTCTTCCTGGAAAGGATTAGATTTTTCATTCTTTTTTCAGGGAGTTGAAGGCAGAAAAATTTATGTAAATAATTGGGGAACGATTCCTTTTGTGCAGGGCTCTCCTCCTACTACCGAATGGAGAAGTCGCTGGACGGAAGAAAATCCTTCTACTACCATGCCCAAAATTTACTGGGGCTTCAATGCTCCTGCCAAAATCAGAAGAACATCTAGTTACTTCCTCCAGGATGCATCCTACCTGAGGCTTAAAAATCTAACGATTGGGTATTCTCTACCTTCTACCATCACTGAAAGAATCAGCTTGCAGAAGCTAAGAGTTTATGTGTCAGGTGATAATTTATTCACCTTCACAAACTATCCTGGCCTGGACCCTGAAAGAGGTGGAAGTGGATCGTTCGTGAATTATCCACAAAATAAAATCTATTCTGTTGGGCTGAATGTACAATTCTAACTGTTCACATCATGAAAAAATTTATCATCTATATACTATTCGCAAGCACTACATTGTTCTTTAGTGCTTGCCAGGAAGATTTTCTGGATAGAAATCCCCAAGACCAGATTTCATCTACTAATTTTTGGCAAAGTAAAGCAGATTTTGACATGGCCCTTACCTCAATTTATGGGAGCCTACAAGGCGGTGGGGGAATTTACTCTTACGGTATGCCAAATTGGGATGCCCTAACAGATAATGGATACGGACAGCATAACTACTGGGGAAGTCAAGCTATTGTGCTGGGAAATATTTCTCCTTCTACAGGAGGATATATTACGGATGTATATAACAACAGCTATGATGGTATTGCCCGTACTAATATCTTCTTAGCACAGCTTACTACTTATGAAAGTTCTGATATTGATGCAAATACCAAAGTACAATATGAAGCGGAGGCCAAGTTCATCAGAGCATACTATTATTTTCAACTCTATTTTAGTTACGGTGCAGTTCCAATTGTTATCGAACCACTGACATTGGAAAACCAGATCCAACCTAAATCTACAGAAACAGAAGTCCTGGATCAAATTATCACAGACCTGGACTTTGCCATTGCCAATCTTCCGGATGAAACTTTTGCGCAAAATACCGGGCATGCCGTAGCATCATCTGCACGAGCCTTGAAGGCAAGAGTTTTAATGTATGCTTCCTATGATGAAAATGGGAATCCAGATCCTGAATTACTTACTCAAGCCAGAGATTTGACCCTGGAAGTCATGAGTGCAGGTTATGAGCTGAACCCGGTTTTTGAAAATGTATTCAGAGACGGTACCCAGGAAGGAAATGAAGAAATCATTTTTTCCATCAAATTCCTGGCTCCTGACAATGCAACTCCAATGGATCAGTGGTTTGGTGACTGGCTTGTAGTGAGTCCGCTGCAAAACCTGGTGGATGCCTATGAATATGAAGATGGCCTGCCCTATGGCGAATCTCCACTTACCAATCCTGATGATCCAATAGTAAACCGTGATCCCAGGTTAGAAAAAACCATTTTTGTGGATGAAGTCAATATCAATGGCAATGTCCATAATCCTTCAAATAACCTGCCTACAGGCTATGGTGTTAAGAAGTTTTTAAGTCCGGGCCTGATGCCCTACGGCTACTCTACCCAAAGCCAGCAGGATTGGGTGATGCTCAGGTATGCGGATGTTTTACTAATGTATGCTGAAGCACAAAACGAATTGAACGGGCCTGATGAGACTGTATATG
>NZ_JAQFIL010000002.1 GCF_029504655.1 Catalinimonas alkaloidigena | reverse complement strand
CATGTATCCGCTCCCAGTCCTTTTCTGATAATTCAATATTTTGATCGGCAAAGTCCATTAGTATTTTGTCAAATCGCTTTCTGGGACCCAATATACCAATGTAAGGTGTCTCAGAGGGTAGTATTTTCTTCAGTACATCCCTGTCATACTCATAGTTGTGAGACATCAATACACAAGCAGTGTTGGAACTGATCTGGAAATCCCGGTCAATAAACTCTCTGTTGCATAAAGACAGATTATCCGCATCGGGAAAAAATAAAGGAGCGATATGCGCTACACATTCATCGGTAACCGTGACTGACCAGCCCAGTTTTTTGCCCATTTCACTAAGCGGTCTGGCATCAAAGCCCCCTCCAAAGATCATCAGCTGTATAGGAGGTTGTATCAGTTCAATAAACACCTCACAGGCTTCTCCCCCAATCTCATATTTTTCAGCAATAGATCGCTTATTTTCCATAGATTTCCACAGATCCTTTTCAATCATCTTAGAAAAACCTTGATGATTAAAGTTTTGTGGATTGAATAAGGATTTTTGCAGTAATATTTTTTTTCCAAGTACTTCTGGCTTACCGGAAAAAACAGTTGCTAATGAAGCCACTTCATTCTCATGCAGGATTCGCTCAAAAAGAAATATGGGATTATATTCATCAGCTGGGTCAATGACCTCAAATAAGACATCTATCACTCCATTACAGCCCAGATTAATTTTAAAAATGCTATTATCATCATCCCGGGTATCATAGGTAACTGTAATCGCTTGTTTATCTGCCATCACTTTGCGGGCTTTTCGCAAGGCATCACCTTCCAGGCAACCACCGCTGATGGAACCTGTCCATCGGCCATCATCAGTAATCAGCATGCGTGCTCCCGGACTACGATAAGATGACCCCCTTACCCGCACAACAGTAGCAAGCACAGCCTTTTGTTTACTAAAATCTACTTTTTTATATGTTTCGCAGATGGCCTTGATCTCTTTCATATAAACTTTCTTAGGTAATCTTCAAACGTCCATCCCTGAATAAGGAACTGAAATTAATTATCTACTACTCCAGGATACAGCGCTTGCCAGTCAGGTAAGCAAGCGTCGATACATGCAATATGTTAGAGCTCTATCCACTCACAGAACTGTAAATATGAATGGGCAATCAATTATCATGGAGCATACGGTATTTGTTGGGAGACTGTCCTACCCGGTCTTTAAAGAAACGGCTAAAGTGCTGCGGATATTTAAAGCCTAATTCGTAAGCAATCTCATTGACTGTTTTGTTGGGGCCAAATATTTTTTCTTTGGCTACCTCAATCACCTTAGCTTGAATGTAATCCTGGGCTGATTGGCCGGTTTCTTTTTTCACCAGATCACCAAAGTAGTTGGGTGATAAGTTCAATTCGCTGGCACACCAGGCTACGGAAGGCAAGCCAAGCCTCTGTGCTTTGTCTGTTTGAAAATAGTCGTTCAGCAAATTCTCAAACCCTTCCAAAATGCCCGTATGAACATTGTCACGCGTAATAAATTGCCGTTCATAAAAACGGACGCAATAGTTCAAAAACAACTCAATGTTATCTACAATAAGTTTTTTGCTGTGCTTATCTATGGCATGGTCTAACTCATATTCAATCTTGGAAAAACAATCCAGCACAATTTTTCTTTCACGTTCGGATACATGAAGTGCTTCGTTGGATTGGTAGCCAAAGAAGGTGTAGTCTTGCATATGCCGACCAAGGGAAGTGCCATGGATTAGATCCGGATGAAAGATCAGGGCTGTACCTTTTGGTTGATAGGTCTCTCCCTTGTTTTCAACAGTAATGAGCTGTCCGGGAGCAATGAATACCAATGTACCTTCCTGGTAATCATAGGTATGTCGGCCATAGCGCAGATCGCCGCAGTTCACTTGTTTTAAAAAGATGGTATAAAAACCAAAATACATATTGGAGGCTTGTCTCGGACTTGCCTTTGAAATATCCACCACACTCACCAGTGGGTGGAGCGTTTCATTGTTATTGAATACGTTGTAGTCGTTTATGGTCTCAAAACGTCGCAGTTCCATATTATTGATGTTTTAACTCATCCTAAATTAAGGATTTATTCATTTCTTAACAGATGAACATCTCCAAATCAGTAATAATGGTAGATATATCAGTAATTTGTATACCATTTAGCTTAAAAAATGCTAAGAGCTTTACATGAAGTATATGAGATTCCCTATGAAAAAAATTACTATTCTATTTTTCCTGCCCTTTTTTATCGCTGTCACTTGTGGTTTTTCTCAAACCAACCCGGTGATGGATATTTTTCCTCAGGGTACTGTTTTGCACGGTAACATCCCTTATAACGACGATAGCCTGCAAAAACACTTATTGGATATTTATTTACCTGCAAACGCGACAGGGAAACTTCCCCTGGTGATTTTTGTACATGGTGGTGGGTGGTTGAGCAATGACAAGTATGCCGATATCGGTTATATGAAAAAGACCGTGGCGGAAATCGTCAGCAGCGGTTTTGCCCTGGCTTCTATTGACTATCGGTTTAGCACCCAGGCCGTTTTTCCTGCCCAGATCCAGGACAGCAATCGTGCCGTATCCTTTTTGTATGATCATGCTGACAAATATGGCTTCGACACCAACCGATTTGCCCTGATGGGTTTTTCCGCTGGCGGACATCTGGCTTCCTTACAGGGTTTATCTAACAATGACAATGTCAACTCTTTTTATATGACTGGAACAAGTAAATCATTCAGTTTCAAAGCCGTAGTGGATTTTTATGGTCCGGCGGAATTGATATTGTTTCCCGGTGCTGATAACGCCAAATCCCCCGAAGGTCAGTTGATAGGAGCCGCCCCGCTGGCACGTCCCGATCTTGCCAAAGCGGCCAGTCCGGTGACTTATGTTGACAAAAATGACCCGCCATTTTTGATCATTCATGGCGAAAAAGATGATCTGGTCTCTCCCAGGCATTCCCAATTGTTGAGTGCATGGTTGACAACGCAAGGTGTAGAGAATGAACTTATCATTGTAAAAGATGCCCCGCATTTCGGAGAAATGTTCGATACCGATGAGATTAGAAATAAAGTCATCAGTTTTCTCAAAGCGCAATTGAAGTAAGAAGATATTGATGATAGCAGAAAAGCGCTATCTCATTCACTTCTTCGTGGATGAGCATCTCCAAATCAGTAATATTGGTAGAACTACCCGTAATCTGTATACCATTTAGCTGATTTAATATTAAGACCTTTGCATAAAAAGAAAGTTATGCAAAAGCGAATGTTAGGAAAGGACAACCTGGAAGTATCAGCCCTTGGCCTGGGCTGCATGGGGCTAAGCTTTGGATATGGTCCTGCAACAGACAAGCAAGATGCGATCAGGCTCATCCGAAGAGCTTATGAACTTGGTATCACCTTCTTTGATACCGCAGAAGCCTATGGTCCGTTTGCCAACGAGGAATTACTGGGTGAAGCTTTATCACCATTTCGCAGCGAAGTAGTGATTGCTACTAAATTCGGCTTTAAAGAAGGTAAAACAGCCCTAGGCCTGGATAGCCGTCCTGCAACCATAAGAGCCATGGCCGAAGCATCGCTGAAACGTTTGAGAACCGATGTGATCGACTTGTTTTATCAGCATCGGGTAGATCCCAATGTGCCCATAGAAGAGGTAGCCGGCACCGTGAAGGAGTTGATTCGGGAGGGAAAAGTGAAGCATTTTGGCCTATCAGAGGCAGGTGTTCAAACCATTCGTAAAGCCCATGCTATTCAACCCGTAACTGCCCTGCAAAGCGAGTACTCCCTCTGGTGGCGAGAGCCTGAACAGGAAATACTACCAACCCTTGAAGAATTGGGTATTGGTTTGGTGCCTTTCAGTCCATTGGGTAAAGGTTTTTTGACCGGTAAGATCAACGAAGATACTAAGTTTGACGACAAGGATTTTCGCAACATTGTACCCCGCTTTTCTGAAGAGAACCGCAAGGCTAACCAGGCCTTGGTTGATTTGCTGGGCAAGATAGCAAAACAAAAGGAGGCCTCTTCAGCACAAATCGCTTTGGCCTGGCTTCTTGCCCAAAAGCCGTGGATCGTTCCTATTCCGGGTACAACAAAATTGCACCGATTGGAAGAAAATGTTGGCTCAGCAGACATTAAGCTTAGTGCTGATGAGCTCAAAGAAATCAATGAGGTCATGGCAAAGGTTAAAGTACAAGGGGCTCGCTATCCTGAACAGATGCAAAAAATGGTGGGACGTTAATTTAATTTTGAAATGAATAAGGACAAAAATACTTCAGGTTTGCATGCCCAGGATACTCAATGGGTTAATCGACGTACTTTCCTGAGCCGCTCAGCCCTGATCGGAGCCGGTTTAACTACTGGGTCTTCAGCATGGACAAGTGCAAAATCAAATAATAATAAGACGGTGAATAGCCCTTCTGCTGAGAAACGTATGCTCGGCTCTTTGGAAGTCTCACCTATCGGCTTAGGATGCATGAGCATGACCAGTGGCCATTACAACCCGCCCAGACCTAAAAAAGAGATGGTAAAGGTAGTCCGTGGGGCGGTAGATCGGGGTGTCACTCTCTTTGATACAGCTGAGTATTATGGACCTTTTACCAATGAAGAGGTTGTTGGGGAAGCGCTTAAGCCCGTTCGTGACCAGGTGGTTGTTTCCACTAAGTTCGGATTCCAGTTTGAGAATACTCAGCCTACTGGACGAAACAGTAAACCGGAACATATTCGACAAGCCGTAGATGGTATGCTCAAACGACTTCAAACGGATTATATTGATTTGCTCTATCTACACCGGATTGATCCTGAGGTACCCATTGAGGACGTGGCAGGGACGGTGAGTGAGTTGATCAAAGAGGGCAAAGCCCGCCATTTTGGGGTCTCTGAGCTTTCTCCTAAGACTTTGCGAAAAGCCCATGCTGTACAACCCATTACGGCACTCCAGAGCCAGTATTCACTGGTTGAACGAGTTCCTGAGAATCAAATCCTGGACACTTGTGAAGCGTTGGGCATAGGTTTTGTTCCCTGGGGCCCTGTTTGTCGTGGGTTTCTCGCTGACAAGTTCAATGAATACAGTAGGTTTTCAGAGGATTCACGGCACTCCGAAGTTCCTTATTTTACCCCGGAAGCTCTGCAGGAGAACATGAAACTCTTGGACTTAACCCGAGCCTGGGCTGTCCGAAAGGAAGCTACACCTGCCCAAATCTCACTTGCCTGGCTGCTGGCACAAAAGCCATTTATCGTCCCTATACCAGGTACTACCAAGCTGCATCACCTGGAGGAAGATCTGGGAGCCATTGACATCAAGTTCACTGCGGATGAGTTGGAAGAGTTTAGGAACGACTTCTCCAGGATTGAAGTGGTAGGAGTACGATCGGCAGAGTCAGCACTGACCGACCAATAAGTATCAAATAAAATAAATCAATAGAAATAAACACAACATAACCAATTATCAAAATGAAAAGATCAATGATCGGACTATTATTCATCATCATGAGTGCGCAAATGTCCTTGGCACAAAATGCTACCACCGAACAGGAACTTAAGGAGCTCTCAAAACAAAAGTGGGAGTGGATGGCAGACAAAAATGTAGATGAGCTTGCCACACTCTTCCACGACAAGTCAAAATTTGTTCATATGAGTGGAACCTGGAAAAAAGTTAGAGAGCTGGAGATCATTGAAACCGGAAGCATTTGGTATAAGAATGCGGAAGTACATGATGTTGCTGTAGAACTTTTTGACGACACTGCCATCCTTTGGAACCGTATTACACTACAGGCTGTGGTAAGGGGCAATGAGGTGTCAAATGAGTTTACTGTGACCGAAATCTACAAAAAGCAAAATGAAGATTGGAAGCTGTTGGACTTGACATTCAGCAGTGTACGTGACACGCATGAAATTGAAAAGTAGTAGAATTAAACAATAAATTATGAAAAAAAGAAATCCTAAAAAGGCAAATATGATACGCCAGTTTATTTTTGCCATTGTGATGGTGGTTAGTCTCATAGCCGATTCGGTATTTGCACAGCAGACGCAGGAGACGAAGTCTTATTCTGTAGGAAATCCGATCGGTATGCCCTCTGCTGATGGCACCTTCGAGCCGATCTCATCGAACGTAAAAGTCTATGGGGGCATCTACGGAGCAGAAAGTTGTTCGTATGACCCGGAGCGGGGTGTCATTGTGGTACCCAACCGGGGTGCGCCACAGAACGTCCAAACCAATGATGCCTGGGTTTCCCTCATCAACCATGACGGATCGGTGCACACCCTACGATGGATCGGGCTTCAGAATTCCGATGAACGAAAAACCCTGCACCCTCCCCTTGTATTAAATGAGCCGTTCGGTAGTGATATCATGAATGGCCTGCTCTACGTGGCTGATCGTGATGGCGGTACCAGTGATGATGATCCCAGTGTTGCCGTCATTCGTCAGTTTGACATGAAGACGGGTGAGCCTGTAAAGGAAATCCGAATAGAGGATTCTCCCTGGATCAACGACATCGAAGTGAAGGAAGATGGCACCATTTACGCCACCCAGACGGGTGATTTTTCCGGTGAAAATCCCAATCCCGATACCTGGATGGTATGGAAGGTAACACCTGATGGTGAGACAACTATTTTTGTGCAGGGCAAGCCGCTCAACGCACCCAACGGTATTGCCTTTGATCCGGATGGAAATATCGTCGTGGCTAATTTTGGAAACACCGGGGTACTGACATTTTCAGAAAGCGGGGAATTGTTGAAAACTGAAAACGCTGCTCAGGCAGGAAGCGATGGTCTGGTGATCATGCCCGATGGCACAAAATATATATGCAGTGTAAGGCAGGGAGGAGTTTCCCGTATACGTCCCGGTGAGCCCGCCGAGTTGATCGCCAGTAACATTCCGAATGCCGCCTCCATGTGCTACGATGCCGGGACCAACCAACTGGTGATCCCGATGAATCAAAACAACGGTCTCGCCTTTATACCACTCGACTAACAAATTAGTCAAATTTAAAACATCCATAGTATGGACATTCAAAACATCATCCTTAAAAAACACGACTGGTACCTATCCCATTCGTATGCCCTGCGCAAGCCCTGCCTGTCTATGCTGTACCTTTTCGCGACGCTGCTCATGGCGGGATGTGCCGAGCAGACCCAGGAGGAGGTAAGTACTGAGATTGTGTGTGCTCCCGACAACGGTGGCATTACCTTGCCGGAAGGATTTTGTGCGACGCTGGTGATTGATAGCCTGGGCCTGCGCGACGATCATAGCGCGCGTCACATCGCCGTGGCACCCAACGGAGACATCTATATGAAGACACGCAGCGAGGAGGGTGGCATTGTGGCCTTGCGCGACACCACGGGCGACTTCCGGGCAGACGTCATCCAGTACTTCAGTGATATGACCGGGACGGGTGATGGTATTCTGTGGGAGACGGGTATGGCTATCCACAACGGCTATATCTGGGCCTCCAACACCACGGCCGTCTATCGCTGGCCAATGCCCGAAGGCGGCGCACTTGTCCCCGAAGGTGGGCCGGAGATCGTTGTCAAGGGTTTTCCGGAGCAGGGTTCCCACGCATCCAAATCCTTTGCCTTCGACAACAGTGGCAACCTCTACGTGGCGGTGGGTGCGCCATCCAACGCTTGTCAGGAGCAGGAACGCACTCCGGGGTCTCCGGGAATAGAACCCTGCCCGCTGTTGGAGGAACACGGCGGCATATGGCGCTTCGATGCCAACCAAACTGGGCAGACCTTCAGCGCGGAGGCGCGCTATGCCACGGGCCTGCGCAACGTCGTCGGCCTCGAGTGGAATATTGATAACGATGCGCTCTACGTCATGCAGCACGGGCGCGATCAGCTGCACACGCTCTGGCCGGACTACTACACTGTCGAGGAGAGTGCCGAACTCCCCTCCGAAGTCATGTATAAGGTAAATGAAGACGACCGGTTTAGTTGGCCCTACGGATACTACGATCATGTAAAGAATACGCTTATGCTTTCCCCGGAATATGGTGGCAACGGAGAAATACTCATTGCTGAAAGCAAGTATGCCGGTGAGTTTGAAGAACCTGTCATTGGTTTTCCCGGCCACTGGGCGCCCAACGACCTGCTCTTTTACACGGGCAAGCAGTTCCCTGAACGCTACCAGGGCGGCGCTTTCATCGCCTTCATCGGTTCCTGGAACCGTGCTCCACTTCCCCAGGGCGGCTATAAGGTCGTCTTCGTGCCCTTCGAAAACGGGCAGCCTTCCGGCGACTACGAGACCTTTGCTGATGGTTTTGCCGGGGTAGCTCCTATCCCTGACCGGGGCGCGGCAGAATACCGCCCGATGGGCCCTGTCCACAGGACCGGACGGCGCGCTCTATATCTCCGATTATAAAAAGGGCCGCATCTGGCGCGTGGTATACACCGGAAAAGCAGCACCGGCGGATAACACTACGGCGGAGGCGATGCCAGCGGACACGACCGGGGTGCCTCTTGCCGAGACGGCGGCCGCTACATCGCTCACCGGTACGGCGCTCTTTCGCCGGATGGAGTGCGATACATGCCATAGCGTTGATCCGAATGCCTCGGCTTCTACCGGTCCGCCCCTGTATGACCTTTACGGAAGCGAGGTAACTCTGCAGGATGGCCGTACGGTAACGGCGGACGAAGCATATCTTCGCGAGTCGATCATAAATGCAAACGCGAAAATTGTGGCGGGTTATATGCCCGTCATGCCGAGCTACGAAAGTCAGCTTGCGGGGGAAGAGGTGGCCCTGCTGGTGTCCTATATAACGTCTTTATAATGAACATAACCACATTTTTAGCGCACCTGCTTCTAGCATTTTTTCTTTTGATTGCGGCTTGTTCCTCCGCCCAAATTGAGGATATCCATACTAAAACCGATGCTGTTTTTGATCCCGACAAAGTATTGATTGTCTATTTATCCCGCACCAACAATACCAAAGCCATTGCGGAAATGATACATGAAAAAGTAGGGGGAAAGTTGGTGTCACTTGAATTAGAAATACCTTATCCTGAAGATTATGATGCCATTGTAAATCAAGTGGCCGAAGAGAACGAAAATGGTTTTTTGCCGCCTTTGAAAACCAAGATTGAGATGGACAAATACGATACCATCTTCCTGGGATTCCCGACTTGGGGTATGCGACTTCCTCCACCCATGAAAAGTTTTTTGCATCAGTATGATTTAAGTGGGAAAACCGTCATCCCCTTCAACACCAATGCCGGGTATGGCGTGGGAAGCAGCTTTGAAACGGTAGAGGAAATGTGTCCTGATGCTAATATAATGGAAAGGTTTTCTATCAAAGGAGGCATAGAGAGAGATGGAATTTTATTTGTGATGCAAGGCAAAAAAGCAGAAGAAGCGGAAAAGGAAGTAACGAAGTGGCTACAAAAAATAGAAGTGATCAAATAGCAGATGCGGAATGCCACCCAGCGGACAGTATCCACTGGAGATGTCGCCCAAATACATTTATCTAAAATATGATGATAATTCAAAGTCCTGATTTTAAGACTAAAGCTCTTAATCCACTCATTTCTCTTTTGAGTCTGGTATTAATGATGGTTGGTGCTTTTCCCGCTTCGGCGCAGCAAAAATTGGCGGAAGGCCGCCCCATGATCCGTATTGCAGAAATTGAAATTGAACCGGCCTATCTGGAAGAATACAAGGCTATACTAACAGAAGAAGCGGCAGCATCGGTCAAACTGGAGCCGGGCGTCATTGCCATCTTTCCGATGTATCCAAAGGAAAGTCCCTCAATGGTAAGAATTCTTGAAATATATGCCAGCCAAGCAGCTTACGAGCAACACTTAAAAACACCTCACTTCCAGAAGTACAAAACCACTACCCTTAACATGGTAAAGTCATTAAAGCTGGTAGATATGGAAGCCATGGATGAGGCAAGCATGCCCATAATGTTTAGAAAATTAAAAGAAGATCAATGATGCAAAAACACAACAAGAATATTTCAAAAATCCTTGCACTCATAACTTTGCTGTTTGCTGGCTGTCTGTCAGGCAACGATTCTGATAACAATACTTTTCAAACATGGTCTGCCTATAAAGGGGATTCGCACAGTAGTAGCTACTCATCTTTAGACCAGATCAATCTCTCAAATGTGAGCGAATTAGAAAATGTCTGGACTTTCCAAATGAGTGATCTGGCAGATGGGGAGGAACCGGTTTCAAGTCAAAGTAATCCAATCATCATTGATGGTGTAATGTATGCCAACTCTGGTAAACAGACTGTATATGCGATTGATGCATTAACTGGTGAAGAAATCTGGTCATTCAAAACTTTAGAAGAAGGGCAGCCTAGTGCTGCCAGCAGAGGGGTAACTTATTGGGAAAATGGAGAGGACAAGAGAATCTTGTACACTGCTGGCAACTCGCTAATGGCCATCGATGCCAAAACGGGTAAGATTATCCCATCTTTTGGAACCAATGGTAGAGTAAGCCTTAATGAAGGGGTAAGAGATGACCCTGAGGAAATTTCAGTTACCAACACTACTCCCGGTAGAATTTTCAAAGATTTAATCATTCTGGGCTCCAGATTGCCAGATTTTTATGGAGCTCCTCCGGGGTATATCAGAGCGTATAACTGCAAAACAGGGGAGCTGGTATGGACCTTTCACACCATACCTCATCCCGGTGAGCCCGGTTACGAAACATGGCCACCGGATGCCTACCAATATGCAGGGGGCGTAAACTGCTGGGCAGGAATGAGTATTGACATGGAGAGAGGTATGGTTTTCCTGGCACTAGGGTCTCCCTCCTATGATTTTTATGGAGCCAACAGAATAGGAGAAAACCTTTACGGTAATTGTGTATTAGCATTAGATGCGGCTACCGGTAATTACAAATGGCATTTTCAAACCGTACATCATGATGTATGGGATTATGACCTGCCTGCTCCACCTAGTTTAGTGACGCTCAAAAAAGATGGAAAAGACATTGAAGCGGTTACCCAAGTGACCAAACATGGTTTTGTGTTTGTGCTGGATCGTGATACCGGTGAGCCTATCTATCCGGTTGAGGAACGAGAAGTGCCTGCTTCAAATCTTCCCGGTGAAGAGACCTGGCCTACACAACCTTTTCCCACGAAGCCAAAAGCATTTGTGAAACAGTTTATGACCGAAGATGATTTGAACCATTATTCTGATGATGATTACCAGGCAATTCTGGAGCAATTCAGGTCAGTAAGGTATGAAGGTCTGTTTACTCCACCGGATTTAAAAGGCACATTGTCACTCCCCGCTACCCGAGGGGGAGCGAATTGGGGGGGGACGGCTTTTGATCCTAACACAACGTATCTCTACATCAGAGGTAATAATTTGCCTGAAATTCAAACAATTGTAGATATAGACGAGCATTTTGCAGCCCGCGATAATACAGTTTTTGAAAGGGGACGAGTGGTCTACCAACAACATTGTTCCACATGTCATGGGGCAGAAAAAGAAGGAAATCCTACATTCCCCTCCCTGGCAGACCTGGCAGACAGAATGGATGAAGAGGAAGCACTGGAAAAAATAAGGATGGGTGGTGGTCAGATGCCCGGTTATAGAGGGGTCCTCACTGACTCGGAAGAAGAAGCACTCATAGCATTTTTGTATGATAAAACCGGACAGGAGAACGAAGAACCGATAGATAGCGCAGATACAACGAAAGCTGTACGGTATGGTAATATTTCTGCTTATAGAACATGGTCTGGTCCGAGTGGAAACCCCGCAATGAAAGGTCCATGGGGAACATTGAACGCGCTGAATCTTTCTACTGGCGAATACGAATGGCAAATTCCCTTAGGGAATGACGAAAAACTAGAAGAAATACTAGGAGAACAAACAGGTTTGTTAGGGCGGTCCGGGCCCATGGTTACGGCAGGAGGCCTGGTGTTTATCAGTGGAGCAGCGGATAAAAAGTTATGGGCATTTGATAAGGAAACGAGCAATTTAGTTTGGGAGACTACTTTACCAGCTGCCAATAATGCTAATGTTTGTTCATATTCGATAAAGGGTAAACAGTTTGTTGCTCTTTCAGTGGGCGGCACAGAAGAGAATCCTTCCGGTTTTATTATGGCCTTTGCCTTACCATAGTGTGAGTTTCACCTCTATGAAATGTTAAATGAAATTGAATTCAAAAAACGACTAAATCCAATACCATGAAGATTATCAAATTCCTGGCCTTATTTATATTTCAACTCAGCGATACCACAAGTATTCTCGCACAGACCAAGGAGAATGCCGATTCGGGATTAAACGTCAAAGAACAGTCCATTGTGACCATTGCTGCTTTCACCGCTCTTGGTAATCTGGAGCAACTGCAAGGAGCCTTGAATAGTGGGTTGGATGCTGGTCTGACGATCAATGAAAGCAAGGAAGTACTGGTGCATCTGTATGCCTATTGTGGTTTTCCCCGCAGCATCCGCGGACTGCAAACTATGATGACAGTCGTGGAAGATCGGCAGACCAGAGGCATCAAAGATGAAGTAGGCCGGGAAGTAGCACTCCAGGACGAGGGCGAAGACAAATATGAGAAAGGTAAAAAGGTGTTGGAAGAACTCGTCGGTCAGCCACTAGACGGGCCAAAGAAGGGTTATGCTGCTTTCAGCCCTATCATTGAGGTATTCTTGAAAGAACATTTGTTTGCCGATATTTTTGGCCGGGATATTCTTACTTACACACAGCGGGAGATTGCAACCCTATCAGCCCTGCTAAGTATGGGAGGCGTAGAACCGATGGCACAAGGCCATATGGGCATCGCATTAAATATTGGCATCACAGAAACTCAACTTGAGGATCTTCTATCTGTAATTGAAGAGAATGTAGGCAAGGCCAGAGGCAGATGTGGGCAGAGAAGTACTGTCTGAAGTCATGTCTTCCAGAGAATAATCTGCATTCAACAATCTATTAAACACAAAATATGATTAAGATAAAGAATTTGGCGCTGACAGTTTTAGCCAGTACTATGATTGCCTGTAGTAATACTGATGATCAGGACGCAACCAACCTTCATAAGCAAGCCGATGATTTGCTTTACCCCAAAGGCGAAAAAATCACCAACAACAACTTTATAGGCAATGCCTGGCTGACCGGGCTAGTTACGGCGGATAGCGTCAATAAAAATGCGGTGGGCAGTGTTACCTTTGAAGCAGGGGCAAGGACGAACTGGCATATACATCCGGCAGGACAGATTATACTGGCTACCGGAGGCGTGGGCTACTATCAGGAGAAAGGCAGTCCGAAACGAACCCTTGAAAAAGGAGATGTGGTAAAGTGTCCACCCAATGTCCCCCACTGGCATGGGGCAAGTGCGGATCAGGCGTTTATTCAAATCGCAATTACCGGCAGGCAAAATGGTCCTACTGAATGGTTAGAAGTAGTTACTGATGAGGAATATTTGCAGTGATTTCAGGTGGGTTTTCACGCACGATTTTATAGAGTGTAGACTTGGAGATATGGAACATCTCCAGGATCTCAGTAATGCTGTGATCTTTATCATGATAGAGCTTAACCAATAACTTCTGTTTCTTTTTATCCAGGGAAGGAGGGCGGCCACCCATTCTGCCTCTGGCTCTTGCAGACAATAAGCCAGCCTGAGTTCTTTCTCGGATCAAGTTTCTTTCAAACTCTGCAAGAGCTCCGAACATGTGGAAGATGAGTTTCCCTCCTGAAGTAGTGGTATCAATAGATTCCTGTAAACTCTTAAATGCGATACCTTCACTTTCTAACCATGTGACCCACTCAATAAGATTCCGTAAGGTCCTTCCGAGACGGTCCAACCTCCAAACTACCAAAGTATCTCCCGACCTAAGTTGCTCCTTCAACTTAGCCAGCCCTGGTCGTTCTGCTCTGGCACCGGAAATGGTATCTTCAAAGATGCGTTCGCACCCTGCTTTTTCTAAAGCATCTTTTTGCAGGTTGAGATTTTGATCCACGGTGGAGACTCTTGCATATCCAATAAGCATATAAAATTGAGATCTTAAGTTTTCTATCTTGTTAACTCTGGCAAGATAAGAAGAAAGAAGGTGAAAAGTGTGAAAAGCCTGTTCTATATCTAGCTTATCGTACTTTGATTTATATACCGAGTTTTTGCACAGAGGGGTAAGAGAAAAAATTGGCATTGAAGAGCGTAAGAGCACTTTTAGAAAAAGGGGCAAAAGGGCAGGGTAGGGGGTGCGAAAAAGGGACCTTTTTAGGAAGGACAAGACAAACATACCCGTTTCCTGCTGAATACTTTCATTGGGTTAAAAACTTGATAACTAAGTGTGAAGAAGAAAATATATGAGGAGTAGAATTACACATCATTTGTTGTTGTGCTTAAAAACTACTTTATCATCACTTTGCGAAGTTTCAGTAAGCATAAGTTTGTTACTTTCATCAATATTATAGGTCAAAATTTAGCACCTATTTACCTAATTTTCTTACTCTACTAGAAATAGCTTATAATAAGAAAATGTATAAAGTCTGAATAAGCTTAATTGAGATTCTAATTTAGAATTATGAAAGATTACGCTTTGATTTGCTTTCTAGTACTTATGTGCATTCTTTCATCATGCAGTGAAGACGCTGAGTCTCCAACAATTCCAAGTATTAGAATTTTAATTAATGAACAGGAAGCTGACACTTATCAAGTTCAGGCAAGTGATACGCTGGTAATTGAGGGTACTTTGCACTACGAATATGGAGAAAAACAATATATCCGTACTTATATAGATGATCTTCCGATTTCTAATACACTTCTTAGCGAAGAAATAAATCCTTGGACGTATGAGCATAAAATATATATGCCTGAAGATGCTGAAGGCACATACCAGTATTTAGTTGAATATATTGATCAGGATGAAGTGGTATTACAAAAATCAGTAGATCTGATTGTACCTTAATCTAAATTACTACTGTTATTGTGCTTCATTGACTAAGCTAACCCAACTACTGCTTTTTTGAGGAATGAGTTGTTCTCCTTGTTGACATAAGTAGCTTAGTGTCCAATAGTAAGTACCAGATGGAGCCAGATCTTTGTGTGCAATACGGCCATCCCATTGAGCTTCTGCATCCTGTCCGCTATACAGTAGTTTTCCCCAGCGCTTATAGATTTGTAAGCGCATGTTTTGAATACGATGGTGGTTTGGCATAATAAATACATCATTGTAACCATCAGCATTTGGGGTAAAGACATTGGCGGGAAGGAGTTCACAGTCGCAGTTCTCACTACGAAGAGTCAGGTGATATTGGGTAGTAAAGCAGTGGTTTTCTATCGTTACAGAGTAATCTCCAGCTTTGCTAAAGTTTCTTTGTGGGGAAGTATCGCCATCCTGCCAGTCTTTATGTAGACGGGCCCATATTATTAAAATGATTTTATTTAACTATTCAAATTTTAAGTTGTATTTTGTTTATTTGAAGGTGTAACACTACTCACTCCAATGCTAGCCTTTGAATGGAACTTATCAATGTCATTAATATAATATGGATTGCGGGTTTTACCCCTATTCTCTTACTTGTGACAATTGATAGAATCAATACTTACAAAGTAAAAAGAGCGCTGAGGCAAGAAAAGCAAAAAGAGTATAACAAATCACTTCATGCCCATACTTCCAGAAAAGCTATTTATACCCATATTTCCAAAGGTCATTCTTTCTTTTCCATAATAGGGTAAAAGAAAAGCCTGGAGAGAATCAGGCCCCAGGCTCATCATGGTATAACTTACGAGATTGAATAATACTGTAAATATCGCAAGTATAGCGGACTTTTCATTACGCAGTTCTTGGGTAAACTTACCTGGTAAGAAAAAAGTAAGGTAGCCACAACGGAGTTGCCACAATGCAGCTGCTCTTCTTGGTCTTTGAGCTGTTGATAAAGGTTATACAACACTGCAATACTACAAAGAAAGATTAGAGGAAAAGTTAAGGCAGGGTTACCATACTGTTATCAAAAGCAAAAGCCCGGCTCTTTATGCGATGGGATGCCGGGCTTTTATTTATTTATCGTCAGTTTTGAAATACCAAGTACGCTATTGGTGCGATAAAATGCCGCTGCAAATGCGTGACAATATTACGGTGTAATGTATAGCAGATAGATGTAAAATCTTTAAAGTGTTATAATTATTCTTATGTTAAGCAAGTCTTACACATATTATACCCTTAGAAGAGGTGGCTTAACATATTCATTATTTGTCTGTTCTTATATTAAATTAAGCTAATAATGATTTATGCCAGACGTAACTTTACCCATTAAAGATAAAATTGCTATTATTTTTGACTTTGACGAAACATTAGCTCCTCCTACGCATCTTAATATGCTGAAAAAAACAGGCATTGACGGTGAGGAACGAGAGACCTTCGTTAAACAGTTACTAGATCAGAAATGGGAGAAGGTTTTGGCACGGGCTTACTCATGGATCAAATACAGCCAAAATGCTAATCCCAAAATCACTCGCCAGATGTTCCAATCAGTAGGGGAGGAATTGGAATTATACAATGGGGTAGACACATTATTTGACCGCTTACGTAGTTTTTGTCCATACGATTCTATTGACCTGGAGTTTTATCTACTTACAGCAGGCTTTGTGGAAGTTCCACAGGCAACTTCAATTGCCGATGAGTTTAAAAAAATATGGGGAGGCGCTTATGCCTTTAATGAGCAGGATGAACTGGTGTTTATTAAGAACATTATTACTCATGAAGAAAAACGCGAATATATTCAACAACTGGCCAAAGGAATAGGTACTGATGGTCCTAATCTACCTGACAGCACCCATCAGCATGTTGACCAAAAAGATATGTACGTACCCTTTACCCAGATTATTTATGTAGGGGATGGCTCCAGTGATCGCCCGGCTTTTTCTCTTTTACACGAAAAAGGAGGGTTTGCAATTGGCCTTGCTAAGGATAATTCTGCCGCATGGAAAGAAAATGACAAGCTTAAAAAGAACCAAAAAGTAGATAACTTATTAAAAGTAGACTACACTCAAGGCTCGGAACTTATGCAATGCTTACAATTAGCTATTGAATGCATCACTAAGCGGATTTTGCTACGAAAAGTTGGTAAATCCTGAAATTTAATTACCCATACTCATCACTTCCCTGAGGTCAGCACCAGTTCAGCGTAGATCGGGAAATGGTCAGAGCCAAATTTTCCTAATCGTTCTAAATGCTTTAGCTCAAAGCGCTCAGTCACATACACGTGATCTAAGGGCCAACGGAGCATGGGGGAATTGGCATCAAATGAGTTGTACAAACCTCGGCCCACTCGAATATCGTTTAACTCACCTGTCGTCTGGAAAAGCCGGGAAGTATTTGACCAGGCTACATCATTAAAGTCACCTGCCACGATGGATGGTATATTGTTTTGAGCAACCATTCGGCCTACTTTAATCAACGCAATCTCCTGCTCACCTTTATTATCAGGATGTTTGCTAAGCACTGGGGGAACAGGATGTACACCGTGGAAGAGAAAGGTATTTCCGCTGGGTAATTGCACTTTGGTATGAAAGGAAGGCACATCACTATGCTGCAAAAACTTAGTCTCTAGGTCTAGGAGAGGAAAATTAGAATAAAGCCCCATCCCATACGTATTGTCAGCTGGGTATTCATGATAATAGGCATACTTTTTACGGAGCGGCTGAAGGGCCTTGATCCACCATTGGTTGGTTTCCATGACCAAGACCATATCAGGTTCTGTTTGCTTTACAATATCCAAAAATGATGTCGCCTGTCTATTATGCATGTATACATTAGCAACCAAAAGCTTCACTTTATTACTTTTGTTAATGTCCTGAGTGTTAAAGGTTTTTACTGTTTTTTGAACAAGTGAAGTGTATGGTATGATAAAATATAGCTGCAATCCGATAGAAGAGATGAGACCCACTGTTAGAAAAGCTGCCCAAAATGACCAGCGTTGATTAAGTACGCCAAACATGAGCAGGCATAACAACCCCACCAATAAAAACTGTACCCGAGGAAAATCAAGTGCTTTGATCCACCATACGTTTACATCAAAGAGTAATGATAGCAGTGACATTAGGATTACCCCGATGCTTAGCAATATAATCCCGTAGTAGAAAGTTTTTTTCAACATACCCATCGTAGAAGTCTGATATTTTAGTCGTAGATAGTGTGAAAACTTCTTCTACAGGCCTACTGTTCATTGAGAGAAAGATTTAGATTAACTATTTGACATGTTTAAGAGCAGACTGGTCTAATATCTATAAGCATGCATGATTTTTAGTTTAATTACCGTCACAAATAAGCTGATAGTATTTATATGTTCCTTACAACGTAATACCAGTACGAAATAGCAGCGGTATTTTATCGCAGCAGTAGCGTACTTAGCTATGTATTTGACTGTACTTATAGAAAGCCCGGTATCTCCTATCGCATAAAGAGCCGGGCTTTTGCTTTTGATAACAGTATAGTAATCTTGCCTTAACTTTTCCTCTAATCTTTCTTAGTAGTATTGCAGTGTTGTATAATCATTATCAACAGCTCAAAGCCTAAGAAGAGCAGCTGCATTGTGGCAACTCCGTTGTGGCAACTCCATTTTTTTCTTACCTGGTAAGCTTACGCAAGAACTCCGTAATGAAAAGTACGCTACACTTGCGATATTTACAGTATCCTCAAAAAGAGGTGTCATGCATAAGTTTTAGTTTAACATGATTAAGCCCAGGAATATATGCGGAACATACCCTCCTGGGCTTTTTTTTATAATCTTATTTCTCTTTTAAAACTTGGTTGACTTTAGCATTTCTTCTCCACCCAACTACTAAGAGCCAACCATGATAGCTACGAAAGCTATCCATACAGGATTTAGATATTCTGAGACTGGCCTATTACATTGTTTATCATAAATTTGCTTCGCTTCAATAAAAAATTCTTTTTCTTCAAGTGTAAATTATCTCATTATAGAACCACAGGAAAGTATCAAAAAAAAGAAAGCAGCCCTCAGAAAGAGCTGCCTTCTGTGACTTACCTTAGACTGGTAATAGTAGCAAGCCACGTTATGATTTCCGAATCCCAATATACTAAATAGTTGATTCACATCCACTTAACATAAGAATAATTAAGTAACGAAAATGGTGTCCCATTCAAGACAGCTACTAATTTTTTGCACTCTATCCTGATTCTTAGGGTGCATGAAACTTTTCCTTTCGCGAGATTTATCCTGAGGACAAAACTTCATATCTTGAGAGAGGCCAACCTTTTTCAGCTATGAAAACTTCAGATGAACTCACTCACAAAATTGCTCAAGAATTAAAAGCCTGGCAAAAGTCACAAGAAAACCAGGCTAGTGGTTACGCATATGAAAAAAGTTTTACCGAATTATGGCAAAAACTAGGTAAAGAAGTGTTTCAGGCATCCTTAGGAGAAGAAAAGTATGCTAAGAATAGTAAAAAAAAGTAAAGAGCCAGTGGGGAGAAGTTATTGTAGACAAATCTCATCCTTTGGCTGAGTGCCCTAACGGTTTTCGTATTTCCAGTCATTTACAAGAAATCATTGCTTATTTGGGCAGTGACTATGTTTTTGAGGAAGGTAGTGAGCTACTAAAGAAGCTCCTAGACGTAGATTTGTCAGCCAAGCAACTACAGAAAGTGAGTGAACATATGGGCTCCAAATTAGAGGAGGAAGCTGCTATAGAGCAAATAGAGGAGCATAAGGCAACTCAATTAGAAGCTTCTCAGCAAGTCTATACCTATGTTCAGATGGATGGTTCAATGCTATTAACCCGAGAGGAAAAATGGAAAGAAATAAAGCTAGGACGCCTATTCCAGATTCCAATTAAAGAAGCATATGCCAAGAAATATCCCAAAATTTTGCACTCAGAATATGTGGCTTATTTGGGAGATGCTGCCACTTTTTTGAAGCGATTGGACCATCATATCCCTGAGGTTAAGTGCCCCATTTTTATTGCAGATGGTGCTTCCTGGATATGGGATTGGATAGAGAAAAATCATACGAATTCTTTACAGATTCTGGACTTCTACCATGCACTACAGTATGCCTGGGACTTTGTCAAACTGGCCATTATAGATGTGAATGTACAGAAGAGCTGGATAGAAGCAATAAAAAATATCCTGCTTGATAACCGGGTTGACTATTTGTTGAGGCATTTTGAGATGCTCAAAAGTAGAGTAAAAGACGATGCTCTTTTGATGCTGGATCGCCTAATCCGCTACTATAAGCGAAATCAACATCGTATGTACTATGGCTTTTACAGAGAAAGGAAGCTGCTTATAGGTAGCGGTGCTATTGAGTCTGCTCATCGTGAGGTGATACAGCATAGACTAAAAAGATCTGGACAAAGATGGTCTAAAACAGGGGCCCAGCAGATAGCTCAGCTTAGGGTAGCCAAAAAAAGCAACCAATGGCAAAAGGTTATAAACATTGCTCAGTATGGCAAAATTGCCGCTTGAGGAAAAGTTTCATGCACCCGATTCTTACATGATTAGTTTGTTTTTAGTACTTTCTTAGTCACTATGTTAGGTCCATCTTTAATGATAAGAAAATAAAGCCCATCTTTTAAATTACTAATATCAAAAACTAGATACCTTCCTGATTTCTTATTGGAAAGGATATTCCCATTTAAATCAGTTATTTGTACATCCACAGGTGTAGTAGTTTTGACAAATAATTGCTGGTTTGTAGGGTTAGGATAAACTTCCCATTCAAATTGAAGCTCCTCTATACCTAATACTTCTTCCACTAACAAGACTGAAACCACCCAATCTTGCATAGTAGAGTCATCTTCAGCGGTTACAGTGTAAGTAACTGGAGTTGAAAAGTCTATTGTAGCATCACTTATCGGTACAGCAGTGGCTCCCTTAGAGAGAGTGAAAGAAGGAGTCAAAGCAGTGATATCTGTACCGTAAGCTACTTCCACATTAATGGTATGATTTAGGGTATCTATTATTGCTTCTCTAGTCTGTTTACTCAATTCAAAAGTAAGGAAGCTTGTAGCAGTACTTCGCTCTTCTTTATTAACTTCTTCAACTACAGAAACAGTTACGATCCATGCTTGATTGGTAGAGTCATCTTCAGCGGTTACAGTGTAAGTAACTGGAGTTGAGAAGTCTATCGTTAAGTTATTAGCTGGTACAGCTGTTGCACCTTCAGAGAGGGTGAAAGAGGGAGTTAAAGTAGTTACATCGGTACCATGATACACTTCTATGTCTATAGTGTGTTCTAACGTATCTATAAATGTTTCTTTGCTCTGCTTCTTTAATTCAAAAGAAAGAAAATTTGTAGCACCACTTAAAATTTCTTCCTCTTCTTTATCTTGATTAACAATAGAAACGGTGATTATCCAGCTTTGAACGGTAGCCCTATCTTCTGCTGTAATTATAAAAGCGACAGGATTGGTAAAATTCAACTCGGAACCACTTATAGTAGAAGTAGTTGCTCCTTTTGATAGGGTAAAAATGGGTGTTAAAGCTGTAATATCTGTACCGTTAGTTACTTCTACATTGATTGTATGATTGACTGTATCAATGACTGCTGTTACAATTTGCTCATTTATCACAAATGAAATAAAGTCTGTATCAGTACTTAGTACATCAGGCTTATCAGCAACAGAAACAGTCACAACCCAGACTTGGGAGGTGGAATCATCTTCAGCCGTTACAGTATAAACTACAGGAGCTGAGAAATCTATAGAATAGTCACTAACCGATTTAGCTTTCGCACCCTCAGACAGAGTAAAAACAGGGGCTAAAGTAGTTATGTTAGTACCGTAAGCTACTTCCACTTCAATTGTATGATTGACTGTATCAATGACTGGTTCCTTAGTCTGAGCGCTCAATTCAAAAGAAAGAAAATCAGTAGCATCATTAGCTTCTTTTGTAACAATTACAAGCCAATCCTGACTGTTGCTTCCATCTTCAGAAGTTATAGTGTAGATGACAGGACTTGTAAAGTCAACTTTATTTTCACTTGGTAAAATACTAGCACCTTCAGAAGTTGAAATTATTGGTTGAAGAGCAGTTACATCAGAATTATAACTAACTTCAATATTAATAGTATGGTTAATAGAATCAATTTGTGAATAACCAATTTGTTGGTATAGTTGAAATGTAATTAGATTATTTTCTGGACTACAATAATTCCCTCTATCAGTTATGTTCCATCCGTAGTTATTGACTAAAACCTTTCTTGCTTCAGTACCTTGGCAGTAAGAAGCAGAAGCTCCCAAATACACACTCTTTTGTACTTCTTTGGCCGCCCAACTCAATAAAACATTATCATAATTAGAACGAGATAAAGAAGTGTATGAAAACATAGAACTCATCGTTTTAACATTTCTAATATCCCAATTACCAAGGTTCTGATTAAATTCTGAAGCATAGTAGAACATCCATTTCATATTCTTAACCTTACTGACATCCCAGTTACCAATATCTTGATTAAAGCTTGCTGCATTGTAAAACATTAATTCCATGTCTGTTACTCCACTAACATTCCAGTTACCAATATCTTGATTGAATGATTCAGTAAAGCAAAACATATATCTCATATCCAAAACATTGCTGACATTCCAATGGCTAATATCCTGGTTAAATGAAGATGCATATCGAAACATAGAACTCATGTTAGTAACATTGCTCACATCCCATTGGCCAATGTTTTGATTAAAACTGGTTGCAGTATGAAACATATAGCTCATATCAGTCACATTGCTCACATCCCAATGGCTAATGTCCTGATTGAATCTTTCTGCCGATTGAAACATATATTTCATACTAGTAACTTCGCTTAAATCTGGAGCATCAGGTGCAGGAATCTTCAAGTTAGAACAGCCCCAAAAAGCTCTTTCCATGCTTTTCCATTGGATATTACCCCATTGTTCTACCGTGATAATTTTAAATTTATCGCCACTATTATTAAAATAAATTCTAGGAAAATCTCCAGAGATCGAGACTGTATAGATTCCTGGCTCAGTATAGATATGGGTAATTTCTCCAGTAACATCTGTATCTTTGTTGCCATCTCCCCAATCAATAGTATAATTATATCCCTCTCCAATAGTAGGAATGGTTACATCATTATTCCAAGTATTTCTAATTTCCCAAGTGGTAATAAATAAATTTGGAGATGGGACCTCTGACAAAAGAACTGTCCAGTTTTGAGTAGTAAATTCGTCTTCAGCTGTAACTACAAAAGTGACTGGATCGGTAAAGTCTAAAGTAGAGTTCTTACTAGGAATTGCTGTTGCTCCTTCTGAGAGAGTGAAAATTGGGGTTAATTCAGATACATCTGTTCCATAAGCTACCTCAATATTAATAATATGATTTATTGTATCAATTGTAGCTTCCTTTGTTTGAGTTTTTAATTCAAAAATAAGAAAGTCAGTTTTATTGTTAGGAGCAATAGAAACTATTACATTCCAGTTTTGAGTAGTAAATTCGTCTTCAGCTGTAACTACAAAAGTGACTGGATCGGTAAAGTCTAAAGTAGAGTTCTTACTAGGGATTGCTGTTGCTCCTTCTGAGAGAGTGAAAATTGGGGTTAATTCAGATACATCTGTTCCATAAGCTACCTCAATATTAATAATATGATTTATTGTATCAATTGTAGCTTCCTTTGTTTGAGTTTTTAATTCAAAAATAAGAAAGTCAGTATCAACATTTAAGGGAATTGGCTCAGCAACTGAAACATCTACTATCCACTCTTCTTGAGTAATTCCGTCTTTAGCAGTTATTGTATAAGTGACAGGAGAAGAAAAGTCCACCTCATCACCATTTGCTGGATAAGAAGAAGCTCCTTCATGAAGTGCAAAGCTAGGGCGAAGACTTTTTATATTTGTACCAAAGGGCACTTCAAGTGAAATAAAATGATTTGTTTCATTGATAGCTGCTTCTCTTGTTTGAATACTTAATTCAAATGAAAGGAAATTTGTAGCAGTACTACAATCTATTCCTTGATCTGTAATTAACCATCCAAATTTGCGGGTTAATTTATTTCTTGCTTCAGCCCCGTGACAGTAAGAAGAGGAAACACCGAGAGAAACAAAGGCTTGTACATTTTGGTCCGCCCATCCTATTAAAATTTTATCATAGTTAGTTGGAGATAATCCAGAACTAGAAAACATATAACTCATTATACCTACTTTCTGGATATTCCAACTACTCAAGTCTTGGTCAAAGGCCGAAGCATATTGAAACATTCTACTCATATTGATGACATTGCTCACATCCCAACTACTTAGATCCTGGTTAAATGAAGAAGCATATTGAAACATATAGCTCATGTCAGTAATGTTACTCACATTCCATCCACTAAGGTTTTGGTTGAAAGCTGAAGCTTTATAAAAAATATGGCTCATGTTTGTAAGCTTACTAACATCCCAATTGCCAATATCTTGATTAAAGGAAACTGCATTGGAAAACATACCGCCCATATCAGTTACACTACTCACATCCCAGCTCCCAATATCTTGATTAAAGGAAATTGCATTGGAAAACATACCGCTCATATTAGTTACATTACTCACATCCCAGCTACTAAGATCTTGATTATAACCTCTAGCGTAACTAAACATTACATTCATATTAATGACATTGCTAACATCCCAATTATTGATATTCTGATTGAAGACATTGGCATGGAAAAACATGGATTTCATATAAGTAACTTTGCTCACATCCCAACTACTTATCTGCCCATTAAATGATGTAGCATTATTAAACATATTACCCATGAAAGTAACGTTGCTTACATCCCAATTGTCAAGGTGTTGATTAAAGAAGCTTGCATAGGTAAACATAGATCCCATACTTGTAACGTTACTCACATCCCAATTGCCAATATCTTGATTGAAGCGAGTAGCATGTGAAAACATATGATCCATACTTGTAACGTTGCTCACATCCCAATTGCCAATGTACTGATTAAAAGATTTAGCATAGTAAAACATATATCTCATATCGGTAACATTGCTGACATTCCAATTGCCAATGTACTGGTTGAAGGATTCTGCATAATGAAACATAGAGTACATTTTAGTAACATTGCTGACATTCCAGTCACTAATAGCTTGGTTAAAATCTCTAGCAAAGAGAAACATATAGCTCATATCGGTAACATTCCGAACATCCCAACTATTAATTTTCTGGTTGAATTTTACAGCACGATAAAACGTTTTACTCATGTTTGTCACACTGCTAACGTCCCAACTACTAATGTCTTGATTGAAGCTTTCAGCATAGTAAAACATGGAACTCATGTTTGTCACATTGCTCAAGTCAGGCCTGTCAGTAGCAGGTATTGTTAGATTGGAACAGCCACTAAAGGCACTTTCCATGCTTTTCCACTGGATATCTCCCCATTGTTCTACCGTTAAAATTTTGTCTTTATCTCCCTCATTATTAAAATAAATATGTGGAAAATCCCCTGTTATAGACACCGTATAAATCCTAGTGCTGTCATAAATATGAGAGATATTACCCGTCACACCAATGTCTACTTTACCATCGCCCCAATCTACAATATAGTTGTATCCTTCACCTTTAGTAGGAATAGTAATTTGCAGGTCCGAAGAAATATTCCAAGTACTAATAAAAGGTCTTTGTGCCCAAGCAACTTGTGTGAAAAAGATGCAGTACAAAAGAAATAGCCGCATAATGCTATTCATAGAAATAAAATTATAATTAATATAATTAAAGTACCAAATTATTAAAACTAATGATCAGTAATGAAGGTAAATAGAGAGAAATGGTACATGTAGGTGTGGGTGAAAAAACAGATGTTTCCTTAAAAAAAACTATTTATTAACCTTTATAAAGGAATAAAATTTAGGACGACACAGTGTCTTGTCCTGTGTTAAAAAGGTCCCTTTTCCATACATATAACCTAAGTTCTTTATTGTTACACTAAGCACATAGTGAAAACAACATTAAATTGCATGCTTATAATGCAATTCATATGGCCAGATATGTTCTTCTAATTCTTTTTACTGCTTCCATTTTTACACACTGTACTACCTCACGCCCATGGGGTACAACTTGGGTAAAAGGTTTTTTTGCTGATGATACTGAAATCACTGTAGCTGAATGGCTAGAATTTGTGTATTATCAAGACTTAGCATATTATGAAAACTACAACAGAAAGAAGGTGATAGCGCCAACAAATTTTTTTCCTGATATTGCTCTATTGCCAGATCTCGCTTTTCTTGATAATGATTTAAAAGCCCTTTTTTATCAACAGAACGAGAAACAGTTATATTTTACTCAACTTGGAGTTTCTAGGGCTATTTACCTCCCAATCCCAAAAAGCATAGAGGGAAACACCAAAAAAATTGATTCTATTCTCTCATGCCCTATTTCAGGAATCACATATGATCAAGCAAATGAATTTTGCACCTGGAGAACGAAAGTCGAAAACATCAAACTTGGAAAAAACTCAAAATTTCATTTTCATTTGCCTACTCTTGAAGAGTATGAAATTATGAACACCAAAGAAGATAGTTTATTAACTACTAAAACTACACTGTGTTCTACTTTCAATTATGCTTCATGTACTACATGTGCAGATAGAAAAATTCAAAGGGCACTTGAAAATTGTGGTACTCAAGCTTTACCTGTAGCATCTTTTAAAGGTAACAAATATGGGTTATATGATATTCAAGGTAATTTATGTGAGATGACAATACGAGATGGGGTCAGCTATGGAGGGAGTTATTTACATGCTGCCCGATTTAGTATAGAAGGACAGACAATTTCATATAAGCAAGCGAAAAAATGGGTTGGCTTTCGTACAGTATATAAAAAATAATCTTTGAGGATTTTTCTCTCTTGATTAGCCTCTCCCCTATTCCACCATAAAAAAGTGCTACTTTTTTTCGGGTGTTTGGTATGCAAACCCAGTGCTTCATTCATAGTACTAAATGGTACTGGTGATCATGAGTTTTCTAACATGAGCATTTAGGAAGACTGCTAAATACGATCCAGTTGGAAAGCCATTTTAATGGTAAATCATTATAAAATAAACCCTCCTTTTTCCAGTAATGATTAACTGTAAAAATTGATTGGATGCAAAGTTAATAAGACAAAGTAGACTTTTCTCTCACCTCTCTCCTACTCTTTTTTCAACTAAATACATAAGCTAGATACATATGTAAATTTTTAGCAACCAGAAGCCACCTTAACCAGCAACCAAGTCAATCTCGAGAGTGAACATGACTTCTTCACTTTGGCTCATTATCTGGATGGAATTAATGAAGCTCTAACCATATATTTTTAGACACTCGCTTTTTCTAACCTTACTTTATCAAGATCGTACTCGGCTTGCAGTCGCACCCAAAAGCTAGCACTGATTTCCAGCAGAGTCTCTAATTTTAAAGCCATAGATGGGCTAATATTTCTTTTTCCGTGAATAATTTCATTGAGATGGGAAGCTTTCATGCCAAGCTCCTTTGCAAAAGCATTTTGAGGTATCTCACGTGCTTCTAGTTCATCCAAAAGAATTTCACCCGGATGAATAGGCTCCGCACTTTGAACCTCGACTCCATTTTTGTCTACTACTTTATAATTTGCCATTATTCGTAATGTTTACTGAGTTCTGTAATTGAAATCACTTTTTCAATTTGAAGCTGATCGTCTTTGATCCTAAAGAGGACTCGATATTGTTTATTGACCCTAACAGAAAATAGTCCTTGGAGATTACCACTTAAAGCTTCAAAATTCAGGCTCCTAAAACTTCTTAGCCCTTGAATACCATTTACCATCTGTAACACTCTTACAGTCTTACGATACTGTTTGACTACAGTAGCCTGATACTTTGGCTTTCCCTTAGGTTTACCTTTGTAAAGATCCAGCAAATATTCATCTTCAAATTCAACAATCATCCATTCAAAATTATTCCCAACTTTAGGGAATTTCAGCCATATTAACAAACGCAGCAAATGAGGCATAGGTTATGATCCTGAATAAGTGAGAAAGTGTCTCACTTATTTGCCAAGATGAATGAGAAGTTTTACATGGACAAAAGAGATTAATGAAGATTGCTATCGGTTTCTGATCTAAGCAACCATCTTACGGGCCAATTCAATTAAATAAACTTAAACGTCGAATTTGTAATAGTTTGTTGGAAGTGAAGGGTATTTTGCGTCGAATTTGTAATAGTTTAAAGTCAATAAACAAAAGAAATACGGCTTTTGAGCTAGAAAAGAACAATTGGGATCGAAAATGTAATAGACGTCGAATTTGTAATAGAATAAGTCGAAAATGTATTAGTAAAGCGTCGAATTCGTAATACTTTGCGTCGAGAATGTAATAGAATTAATCGAAAATGTAATAGTAATGGCATGTAAACAACTGTTAATCAGATGCTTACTGCACCCTATAAACATATATAAATATTAATAAATTAAAATAAACTTTATTTATTTAGTATTGAATAAACAGTCTGAGAAGATATTAATTGTTAAAAAAAAATTATTATCAATTCTAACTATTACAATTTCGATGTAAAAACCCAAAATAAAATCTCATAAGTCAAAAATCGACTGGAATACGGGTTATTTAAATTTTCCGAACTATTACAAATTCGACGACAAATTACAATGAACGTTAAACTTCGTATGTTGAAGTAGCCAAAATATTATAAATTGACCTTTGGAATTACATAAACTCTATGCTTGTAGAATATCACAATCCGCGAAAGCTAGTAGTACAACACAAAAAACTCATAAATGCTCGTTTTGACATGAGTTTAAACGAGCTGAGAATATTTGTTTATATGCTGTTGCAGATTAGAAAAGACGATAAAGAGTTTAGAGATATTCGTATCCCCTGTCAAATGTTACAAAGTGCGAAGAAGTCAATTCACTATACAGAAATTAAGGCAGCGACACATGAACTCACTAGGAAGAGTTTACAGATAGAACAGACTATCAAGGGAGGTAGAAAAAAATGGGAGTCTATTCCTTTAATGAGCATCTGCTCATACACTGAGGGTGAAGGATATATTGTAGCATGTTTTAATGCCAAAGCGGCTCCATATCTATTAAATTTATCAGAGAATTTTAAAGCAGTAGAATATCAGAGGTGGAATAATCTCAATAGTGTTTACTCCTACCGATTCTTTTGGTTCCTGGTACAGTTCGAAGACTCAGGGTATTTTGAGGTTAGAGTGGACGAACTAAAAGAGATGTTGCATTTAGAAAAAAAGTATAAACTTTATTCAAACTTCAAAAATAGGGTACTGATACCTGTACAGGAAGACCTAGAAAAAAATAACTATCCTTTTACTTTCAGAGAAGATAAATGCGGGACGCGAAAAGTAGTTAAGCTAAAGTTTTTCTTTGGTAAGAAAATAGGGTTCAATAAAAAGGAAAAAGCTAAAAGAATACCTAAGTCTCAGTTAAAAAATGGACAGCAAATCATAAATTTAGATAGCGGAATACATTCTGTTACTCACGTCTCTCGCAGAAAAGAAAAGACTACAAATTTGGATCAACTAAGCAAATGGATGCTTCAATTAGGCTTCTCTATTGCAGAAGTTTCTCACTACAAAGAAAAAATTGAACATAAAGAGCTTAGAAAGAGTGTTTATGGATTGCAAGCTAATTATGTAGGTAGCGAAAGGTCTTTACTTGAAGTATACAAGATAAGTAAAGAGTGCTTGGATAATCTATTAGAAAATGAGGAGAAGAGTAGCGAGACAAAATCTCAAGAGCATTAGACATGATATTCATGCTCCAAAAGCTGTAACATTTTAATTAATCATTTAGTATGGTCATCAAAAGTATAATTAATCATAAAGGAGGAGTTGGGAAAACTACCACCACTCTTAACTTGGGAAAAGCCCTTTCAATTGAAGGTTATAAAGTATTGATTGTTGATATTGACCCTCAAGCAAATTTATCACAATCAGTAGGAATTGAAGATCCAGAGCAAAGTATTTATCATACCTTTTGTGAAGATAAACCTCTTCCAATTGTACGACTTAGTGAAACTCTTGACATTGTTCCTTCAGACCTAGATTTGACAGTAGCTGAAAGTAAATTACAAGCCTTACAAGTCAAGGGGTATCTTGCTTTAAAAAATGCACTGGCAGCTGTTAAAAATGAGTATGATTATGTTCTAATTGATTGTCCTCCCTCCTTGGGTATATTAACAAATAATGCTTTACTAGCTTCAACTGATGTAATGATTGTTTTACAAAGTCAATATCTGCCTACAAAGGGAATGGACACCATTATGGCAGCAGTAGAAAGTGCTAAAGGTCTTAATTCAACCCTCAATGTATCAGGTATCCTAATTACACAAATTGATCATACTGTAATGAGTAAAAGCATTATCGATGCAGTTCGTGATACTTATAATGGTTTAGTGTATCAATCTATGATACGAAGGAATATTTCTGTCGTTGAAGCAAGCTCACTAAAACAAGATATTTTTTCCTACGATAGTAAATGTGCAGCCGCTGAAGATTATAAATCACTAACCAAAGAGATGTTGGGTAAATTAGTATATCATGGCTAAGAGTAAGAGAGAAAAGTTGAGCGTTGCCCTATTTAAGGGTGCAGAAAATGATATAAAAAACAATATTACTATTGATCCAGAACTGGATGGTCTCATTCCTCCTCTTTCAGAAGATGAATTAGAACAGCTTGAAGTGAGCCTCAAACAAGAAGGCTGTAGAGAGCCATTGATAGTATGGCAATCGGGAGATAGCTTTATTTTGATAGATGGTCACAACCGATATAGGCTATGTCAAAAAAATAATATCAAATTTGATATTCGTCTTAAAAACTTCAATAATAAAGGAGAAGTTAAAGATTGGATGATAGGTAATCAGATGGCTCGACGAAATCTTACTCCTTTACAAATGAGCTACCTAAGAGGGATCAGGTATGAAAACGAAAAGTATACCTGGGGTGGAAATAGAGAGCGAAAAGAAGCAAATGGACAAGATGTCCACTTGCACTCTCCTACTGCTGCGAAACTATCCGAAGAGTATGGTGTAAACGAAAAAACTATTCGCAGAGATGGTCAATTTGCATTGGCGTTGGAAAAATTGACTGGTAATGATCAGGATTTACGATGGAATATTCTTAATGGAAATATCAAAGCAGGTAAAAAAACCATTACTAGCTTAGTAGATAGTGAACCTAAATATCTCAAGCAGATTCAGAAGAAATTACGAGATACAGATAGTCTGGAAAAGACTATTACCCTGCTGCAAAATGAGTCAATGGAAGAGGAGGAAGCTCCTGATAGCGACAAGATCAAAGCACTAAAAAAATCATTAGCATCTCTTACCAATAAGGCATTAAAAATGAGTAAAGGTGACCCAAAACGTAAAGAAATAATCAAAGAGTTAAGACAAAATTTCAAAGAGTTTTTAAAGATATTAGAGAGCTGATAACTCGTTTATCTTTCAAAATTCAGAAGAGATGAAAGCATACGAAGAAAGGTTAAAGATCTATAGAGATCAATTCAGTGTAATTGAAACTGCTAAAAAAGAAGGGGCTAGTGAAAGAGAATTTGAGATAGCCAGATCAATGAAAAAGTATGGTGACCGCATTGAAAAAATATCAACAATCACTGGGTTAAATAAAGAAGAGATAGAGAAATTATAAAAAGAAGAAATCACTGAAAGCGTTAAATTTAATTAACATTAACGGATTCAGGGGTAGGGTATAGGTTGTTTAACATATAAGCGATTATTGAACCGTAGTGTGAAAGTTGTAGTATATCAGCACCCTCAATTTTAAAAAAACATAACCGTATCCTGCTCTTGAAGATACGGTTATAAAGCTTCAATTCTTTCATTTCTCACATCTACATCTGCAATTCGGAAGTATCTAAATTTTGTGCAAAAGGCTGGTTATAAAAACGCTTGCCTGTGGCCTGATACAAAGCATTGGCGACTGCTGCAAATACCGGGGGAAACAAAGGTTCACCCAGACCGGTAGGGGCGTGTTCATTCTGTACAAAATGAACTTCAATGGATTTGGGAGCTTCTTTTTGGCGGATCATGCGATACTGGTCAAAGTTCTTTTTCTGAGGTACGCCATCTATAAAAGTCAACTCACCAAAGAAAGCATTGCCAATACCATCCACGATAGCCCCTTCGCCCATATTTACAGCAGCATCAGGATTGACTACGATGCCACAATCTACAGCAGCGTAGACATTTTCCACTTTGGGCATGTTGTCCTCCATCTTCAGATCCAGCACCTCAGCTACATAGCTGTTATGGCAGAAATAAGCAGACACACCCCGATGTACACCAGCAGGCTTTTCATTCCATTTGGACTTTTCCTTCACCAGCTTCAAAACGCCAGCGTAACGGTCAGGGTCATAATCATTGTCCTCACCTACCGGATTATTTTTGGCCCGCTCCAGAAGCTCCAGGCGAAAATCAATCGGGTCTTTACCAGCCTGTTCTGCCAGTTCATCCAGGAAGGATTGCTCTGCTCCGGCAATAAAGTTGGAACGAGGAGCACGAAAGGCCCCAATGGTAATGTTGGAGTTAAGCGCCCATCCTTCGGCCAGGTAGTTATCTACCGCACCAGCAGGAAAGCGGTCTGCATGCACGGCATGTTCAGGTATTCCTCCGCCTTTGACGTGGAAGGCTATCAGATTGTTATTTTCATCCAAGGCTGCCCGGTATGTAGCGGTGTAGGTAGGTCGGTAGATACCGTAGGTCATATCATCCTCACGAGTATAGATCATCTTGACCGGTGCCTTCACCTTTTGGGAAATGAGCGCTGCTTCTACCATGTGATGTCCGTAGGCCCGCTGTCCAAATCCTCCTCCCATTCTAGCCAGATTAATCTGTATATTTTCCCGGGGTATTTTCAAACAGGCGGAGATTGCCTGCATGGTGAATTCCGGTGCCTGGGTGGGACCATAGACCTCAGCCTTATCAGCAGTGACGTTGGCAAAGCAGTTCATCGGCTCCATACAGTTGTGCGCCAGGTAAGGCGCATTGTAAGTACGCTCAATGACTTTGGCAGCGTTTTTAAAGGCTCCCTCCGGATCACCATCCCTTCTGAGCTCCTGCGCCTTCTTCCTGCCCATTTCTTCCATCTGTGCTTTGTGTCCGTCGGTACTTTCAATACCACCGGGAATCAGTATGGTCTCTTTACCACGCCATCCGGCTACTGTCACTTCTTTGTCAGGGGCTTCTTCCCACTCTGCTTTCAAGGCCTTTTTAGCGTTCATCACCTCCCAGGTAGTGTTTCCTACAATGGCGATCAGTTCGGTGAAAGAGGTGGTGTCAAAGCCGTTTCTTTCGTAATCGTCGGGAAGGGTCTCAAATACAAAAACATCGCGGATGCCGGGCATGGATTTGACTGCATTGGTATCCACTGACTTTACTTTCAGACCAAAGGCAGGAGGATGGGCGATCATGGCAATCAGCATGCCTTCCTCATCACGATCCATGGCAAACATGGGCTTGCCGGTCACGATGTTTTGTCCTTCTACATTTTTCTTGGAATGGCCTATGATGTTAAAATTTTTGACATCTTTTAATTCCACTTCTTCGGGTACATCCAGCGTTGCTGCCAGGGAAGCCACTTCTCCATAACCTGATTTTTTGCCGCTAGCTTTATGGAGCAATGTACCAGCATCGGTAGTGATTTCTTCGACAGGCACCTTCCAGTTTTGCGCAGCAGCCATCACCAGCATTTGCCGGGCTGTAGCTCCTGCTGTACGTAAGGGCGTCCACCCCTGACGAATGCCCTGGCTACCTCCGGTAAACTGGCGATCAAATCGTTCGGGATAAAAATTGGCTTGCGCTACAATCACATTCTTCCAATCCACACCCAACTCATCGGCCAGAATCATCGGCATGGAAGTTTTGACATTGGAGCCAAATTCAGGATTAGGCGACATTAAAGTTACCACTCCATTGTCTCCTATTTTGATATAGCTGTTTAGTTCAAACCATTCTTTGGGCATGGCCAAGGTCTCTTCCTCTGTGGGGTTACATCCCGCCAGCCAACTAAAGCTAAGCATCATACCTCCACCGGCTAGGGCAGAAGCTTTCATGAAAGACCTTCTATTCATATTTGTTTTTACGCGTGTCATAGGCTGGTAAGTTTATAGAGTTGTGGCTGTTTTGATGGCTTTTTTAATCCTGGTGTAAGTACCACAGCGGCAGATATTACCATTCATGGCTGTCTCTATTTCTTCATCGTTAGGATTAGCGTTCTTGTCCAGGAGGGCTGCTGCTGTCATGATCTGACCAGCCTGGCAATAGCCGCACTGGGGGACATCATGCTCCAGCCATGCTTTCTGCACCGGATGGTCTCCCTTTTCAGAAAGTCCTTCTATGGTTGTAATAGCTTGATCACCTACTGCTGAAACAGGTAATTGACAGGAGCGTACCGCTGTTCCATTCAGATGTACCGTACAGGCACCACATTGGGCTATGCCACAGCCATATTTAGTGCCTACCAATTTGAGATGATCTCTTAACACCCAAAGCATGGGCGTGCTTGGATCAACATCTACCTGCTGTGTCTTTCCGTTGATATTCAGGTTAAAAGTTGCCATGGTAATAATCTGGGTTTTATGAGTTTTTGCAGAAATAATAATATCAAGTATAAAATAGTGTTGAGTTATAAGAATATATGAGTTAAAGAATGATCATGCACAATAGACTTACCAGGAATGCTTCTTTTCCATGCATATGGATGTTTAATGTTGATTTCTTATAACAAGACTTCTTTAAAAACCTGATCGCTGGTACTATCCCGATGATGAATGGGGCCTGAGCGGAATTTCAAGTAACCGGCAGCTCTTTGCGTAAATTTTCCCATAACCTCAGCAATGATGGCAATGGCGATCTCTTCAGGAGTCTCCGCACCTATGTCCAGACCAATGGGGG